>NZ_JBWPWE010000018.1:0-24484 GCF_056590475.1 Anaerococcus sp. C0059F3 | reverse complement strand
AGGAAAGAACAAAGAAATACCAGAGCTAGTTTAGTTCTAACTCTGGTATTAGGTCCAACTTTGTGGGGTCACCTTATATATTCTGCTAGGGTCTATTTTTCTATAACATTTTAAAAGCTAAGCTCATAACCTCTCTTCTTAGTGTGACCATAATATAGGCTTGAAATTAAGAGATTAGCAAGCCAACCTAATGGCACTGCGTACCAGACCATGCCTATTCCCATCTTGTGGGCAAGTGTCATGGATAGGCTTACCCTGATAAATAAATTTACAATATTGGCAAAGGTGAAAACTCTCACATCTCCAAGGCCTCTTAAAAGGCCGTCTATACAGTGTTTGGATCCTACAAGGATGAAGAAAAATCCAATAAAGTTAAGATAAGCCATGCCAGTATCAATGGCAAGATTTGAGGAAGATTCGTTCATGAAAAAGGCAATTATTGAAGTGGAATTTATTTTTAAAAGGCTAAAAACTAGGAGTGAATAAATCCCAACCATAATTAGCGACGCCCTAAGACCTTTTTCCAACCTATCTAATTTCTCTGCTCCTACATTTTGCGATGTATAGGAAGAAAGGGCATTGCCAAGGCTTGTAATCGGCACAATTATCAGACTTTCTACCCTCATAGCTGCAGAAAATCCTGCCAGGATTTCTACTCCAAAGGAATTTACAACCGATTGGACCAAAAGTTGGCCAATTGTGATTGTAGATTGTTGAACAATGGAAGGAAGGGCTAGTTTTGAAACCAAAGCGAATTCTCTTTTGTCAAAGATCTTAGTCTGTTCAGTTTTAATGGTCTTTATTTTTCTAAGAAAAACAAAAAATGATAATACAGCCGAAAGTCCTTGGGCAAGGAGGGTTGCGTAGGCAGCTCCAGCTAGGCCAAAGCCCAAATCTCTTACGAAATAAACATCCAAAATCACATTTAAAACCGAAGAGAAAATCAAAAAATATAGTGGTATTTTTGATTCTCCAAGGGCCTGGTAAAGAGCCGAGATGATATTATACATAAATAAAAATGGAAGGCCGTAAAAATAAATATTAAGGTACAAAACAGCCATATCAAGAATCTCTTCTGGAGTTTGAAGGAGTCCCATCAAATCCTTGGAAAAAATCAAACCAAAAGCTGAAAGACCAAGGGAAAGTACCAAAAATCCAATAATGGCAGTGAAAATCGCAGTTTTCATCCTCTTATAATCACGAGACCCAAAGTACCTTGCAATTAAAACCGAAGCCCCAGCCCCTCCTCCAACTCCAATGCAAATAAAAATCGTAGTCAAGGCAAAACTTGCCCCAATAGATGCAAGAGCGGCTTCGCCAACGTATTTTCCAACCACAGCCGAATCGACCAGGGTATATATTTGTTGAAATAAAGAGCCAACCACCATTGGCAGAGCAAACCTGCTAATAGCCTTGGATGGCGAGTCCTTTGTTAAATAATGATCCATAAAATTTCCTTTTTTCTAATCCAAAACAATATATGATAAAAGTTAAAAAATTCAATTAAAAATAGACAAGAAAAAATCTTCCTAGACTTTCGGAAGATTTTAATTAATAAATAAAAGTATTTGTAGTAGATCTCTTATCTTGTAAGATCATTTGTTTTTTGAGATCAAAGTCCTTTGGCCTCACAAACTTGCCTGTTGTTTCTACTGCCACTATGGCGTACCTATCCTTAATATCCGAACAAGTTGACAAGGTAATGAGCTTATCTTCTTTTTTTGGCAAAGGCTTATTTTCAAGAATATTATTCTCCTTTATAAGCTTAAGATATTCCTCAAATTCTTGATCATCGTAATAATTGAACCTGTAATCTGCGTCAACATGGACATCCATGGCGCAAATCACATCAAAGGTCCTTCTCGCCAAAGGCGTATCGATAATTATTTCAGAATGGTTTTTGACAAAATTTTTGTCCCTAAACTTATCCAAATCGTGGAAAATATAACCAATTCTCACATTGTGGCCGTAAATAACTGTGTTTTGATCAGAAAAATCTCCCTTGTGAATATAGTCGATGAAGACTCCACCGTTGATATAATAAGAATTATCATAGTCGTGGTCGAGGTAAAATTCGTTGTCAGTTCCTTGAACAACAGGGAAATCTATGTCTGTACCCTTAATAATAATCCTACCCTTAACTTGGGGATATTTTTTAGCTAATTCTTTTACATGGTTTGCTGCAGCCTGGGATTCTGCTTGTGTTTTTTCTTTTATTTTTCCATCAAGAAAAGCTTGGGCTCTTTTTTCATCAGCCTTTCTTGTTAATTTATTAATTTCTTCTTCTCTATCCTTGGAAATCCTAGATTTCAAAAACTCTTCTAAGCGCATTCTTTCCATGTAAGAATCTACCCAAGCCTGGTTTACTTGGTCAGTCTTTTTTAAGACAGAGAAAAATCCAATTATGGCAAAAATCCATAATATGTAAGTGTAATTCCTCTTCATATATGCTCCTGGCTTATATTCTACACCTTTCATCTCATTTCTCTAGAAAATAACAAGTTTTTTACCAAGTTTTTAAAAAATTATAAATATTAATAAAATGACCACAAAAAAACTTCCAAGTATTTAGGAAGCTTTTTCTGTGATTAATAGTCTTTCATAAAGGTCTTCGTAAAATGGTTTAGAATGGCACATTTCTGCCACTAGATAGGCCACAAAAGAAACAACAGCAAGAGATAAAATATTTGAAAAGGCCCCACCAGTCATTTCCAAAATCAGGATAATAGCTGTGATTGGTGTCCTGACTATGGATGAAAAATGGCCTGCCATTGCTATTAGTGATATTGCATATATCATTTCTACAGGTATCAGACCAAGGTCAGCTAAGGCTGTGCCATAAATATTTCCTAAAATTGCCCCGATTGCCAAAAGAGGAACGAGAGACCCACCTGAAAGCCCAATGCCAAAGGCAAGGGCAAGGAGCAAAATTTTTACTCCGTACATATAAATAAGGGTGGCAAGTTCTTCATTTCCCTCGCTTGGTAGGTAGATTAATTCTTCACCAGAAGCGAATAGCCTTGGGTCAATGAGTAAAACAAGCCCTGTAATTACAAAGGGAGCGAGATATTTTACTAATTCTGGTAAGGCAATTTTTTTGTAAATAGATTTTGAACCTATAACAACTTTGTTAAATAAAACTCCAGATAGGCCTGAGAAGATTCCCAAAATCACGATTAGGGTCAAGGATTTTTGATCTATGTTAGCAAAGGCTGGTATATTTTCTAGGCTTGGATGGTCTCCAAATACCAGACCAGATGTGACTGTGGCTGATATGATAGTAAGGGCTGAGGATAGGAAAGTAGAAAAATTATGGGTCCTGAAAATCTCCTCAACAGCGAATATCAAAGATGCTACAGGGGCGTTGAAGGCAACTGCAAAACCTGCTGAAGCAGCCGATCCTATAAATAAATTCCTATCAGTATTTGGAAAAAACTTCCCAACTATATCTCCAGCGAGGCCGCCAAGTTGGACTGAAGGGCCCTCCCTACCGACTGTAAGGCCAGATCCGATTGTAAGGACGGAAGCAATGAACTTTCCAACAATGGTTTTTTCACTAGAAACTTCTATGGTTCCCTCCATCATCCCATTCATAACAGGGATGCCGGACCCCTTGGTGTTCTTATCTTTTTTCAAGATAAAAAAAGTAATTAAGCCAATAAGGATAATAAGGGCCATGAAAATTAGCTTATCTTTTCCTGTGCCTGCTCCTAAAAAACCATCCATAAAACTAGCAAGAAATCCGATTAGCTTTTTAAAAATTCCAATTAAAAGTCCAGTTATAATTCCCAAAATAACAAAGGCGGGTAATGATTTAAACGATATTTTCTCTTTCATATTTTCTCCTTTAATTTTACTATACCGAATTTTCCCCGTTTTCATTAAATTTTTTGCAAATCTTATGATACAATAATATATGAAGAGAAAGAAAGGATAATTAATGAAATATTTTGATTTTAAAGGAGAAAAAATCTCTAGACTCGGTTTTGGATGTATGAGATTTAAAACTCTGGACGAAGACAATTCCATGATTGACAAGGTCGAATCGGCAAAAATCCTCAAAGAAGCCATTGAAAAGGGACTTACATACATCGATACAGCCTACCCTTACCATGACCAAATGAGCGAAAGATTTGTCGGAGAATTTTTAGAAGAAAATAATTTGAGGGATAAAATCTACCTTGCGAGTAAACTTCCATGTTGGCTTGTAAAGGAAAAAGACGATTTTTATAGGATTTTTAATGAGCAATTAGAAAAACTAAGGACAAATTACCTAGACTTTTACCTCCTCCATTCCCTAGATATTAAAAGATTTAGACAAATGGTAGAATTGGGAGTCTTTGACTTTGTTAACGAACTTAAGGAAAAAGGCCTAGTAAAAAATATTGGCTTTTCCTTCCACGATGAATACGAGGCTTTTGAAGAAATTATCAAAGCTTATGACTGGGATTTTTGCCAGATCCAACTAAATTATTTAGATATAAATCTCCAGGCAGGATTAAAAGGCTATGAATTAGCCAAGGAAATGGGCATTCCAGTGGTAATTATGGAACCTGTAAAGGGCGGTAGACTTGCAAATCCCCCTATCGAAGTAAAAGAACTAATGGCTAAATTTACAGACCTATCCCCTGCCCAACTTGCCCTTAAATTTCCTCTAAGCCTAGATAATGTCATGACCGTTTTATCCGGCATGAATAGTAGCGAACAGGTCGCAGAAAATATGGCAATCGCAAGTGCAGATCCAAACTTATCAGACAAAGAAAAAGAATTTTATGAAAAAGCCAGGGAAATTTATAAAAAAAGAGAACAAATCGCCTGCACAGCCTGCGAATATTGCCTGCCATGCACAGTAGAAATCAACATTCCAAAGGTATTTTCAATGTGGAATAATGCTTTTCTTTATGACGAGGCAGAAAAATCCAAAAAAGCCTACCAAGAATACCTAAAAGACGGAGTAAACCCAGAGACTTGTATAGAATGCGGCAAATGCGAAAACATCTGCCCACAAAGCCTCGAAATAATCAAGGGATTAAAAAAGGCTAATGAGTTTTTGAGTAAATAAGTGAAATAAAAAAGACCCGGCTGGGTCTTTTTTGATTCATAAAATTTGTTAATATTTAGGTCCCCCGAATGTATGAGAAAACGTACTTCAATTGTCCCTAGTAGGTCCCTAGACTTCGCTCGAAACGGGGGCTGTTTTTTCTATTAAGTCTTAATTTATAATTCAGCAAATTTATTAGTCATAATTTTTTATTAAAAATAACTATATAATAAATACTCTTTAAATACTTTTCACCATTTTTATGCTATCGTATGCTCTCCCATCTTTCAAAATAATGGCATTAGGAGTTTTTCCCGTCTTGGTAAATCCTATCTTATCATAAAGAGTCCTGGCCCTATTATTTCCTGAATAATAATCCAGCTCTATCTGAGACAGGCCCAAATCCTTAGCATAGCTTTCTAGAGATAGAAGAATATTTTTTCCAATTCCTAAATTCCAAAATTCTTTAAGCACTGCTACTGCTACATTTCCCCTGTGACGCATTTTCCTTTTTGCTAATCTTATAATAGTACCACTTGCAATGAGTCTTCCTTCCATTTCAACAACAAGCATAAGGGTAGTATCTGACTTATTAAAACCTTTTATCATTTTTTCTTCCTCTTCGGCTGTCATAGTTATTTCATCTGGATAAGAGTTCATAAAATCAGATTCTCCCATAACAGTTTTTAAATAAGAAACCATATTTGCTGCATCATCTACTCGAATTTCTCTGATTTTGCAGACTCTGTCATCTTTTAACTTAAATTCTTCTGGTACAAATTTCATTGTCTCAACTCCCACAATTCATTTTTTCGTTTATATAATATTTTTCTAAAATAAAATCTACAATTCTTCGGTACGCTCATAGTAGATTAACTGGATGTAAAGTCTTAATATAAAACTTCTTTATTCAAACCTGTATCACTCCATGAAAGTCTATATGCATTTTTACTATTGTTAGCTTTAATTACCTTGATTTCATAATTATCCCAAACAACTGCCGCCTGATTTTCTATTGCGATAGCATCTGCGACTTGTCCATAAAAAAACTCATCAAAACCTGCTCTTTCAGGCTCATCATAGTGTGGGCAATGTAAATAAGGAATTATACCTAAGCCTTTAACCCACTTATGTTTTGGATTTTCAACATCTTCTATAAACTCACTATCGCTATGACCTGCAATATACCAGCAGATTGATCCTGCACTTAAGCCCGCCAGTACCTTCCCGCTTGTATAAGCTTTTATTAGCTCCTTATCAATAGAGTATTGTTTCCATACTTCCATCATATAGGCAGTATTGCCGCCGCCAACGTATATGATATCTGCTTTTTCAATCTTTTGATTAACATCTTCCCTATTTACTTCTACACTGGATAAATGCAAGGTATCAGTTTTGCAACCTAAACTCTCATACAATTCTTTAATGGTTTTTATGTATGGCTCAGCATCTTTACTTGCTGTGGGAATAAATAGAAAATTTGGATTTTCTTTTTTTGATGATTCAACAATAAATTTATCTATTTCGTAAGTTTGATTTTGAGTTACTTCCCCACCACCAATAGCTATAATCATAATCATCTCCTATTTATAAAAAATAATTAATTAATACAAACATTTAACTATTTACGTTTACATAATATTTACACCTTACATTATTATAACACGAAATCCTCTTATAATGTCAATAAAACTATTATGGTTAAGAAGTTTTAAAAAACAAAATATTCTCCTAGTGATTTTCTAAAATTGATCCACATAACCTAATTCCAAAGCCTTTCCATATAATTCCACCTTATTTTCTACACCCAGTTTTTCATAAATATTTTCTATATGATGGTAGAGGGTGCGTTCGCTTATGAATAGGTCTTTGGCTATTTGTGTGTTTGTCTCGCCTGTTAATAGAGCTTTTAGGACTTCTTCTTCCCTTTTTGTAAGGGGGTTTTCGAAATGTTTTTCATCCTTAAAACTAAATCCATTATTGATTTGGCAAATTTTTTCGATTAAGCTTTTAGAATCTATGGACTTTGATATATATCCTGCAGCTCCAAGGTCTAGGGCTTTTTTCTTGTAGATTGGGTTTGTGTAGGAGGATAAAATTATTGTTTTTAATTTTGCTTTTCTTGCTGATAATTCTTTTAGGACATCAAAACCCGAATTCTTATCTAGATTTATATCAAGAAGACAGATGTCATAGGAATCTGTTTCTATTTTTTTATAAAATCCTTCTATATCGCTTACAAAATCACAAATATTAATATCATCGCTTTCTAAAAGAAGGTTTTGAAGGCTTTCGCCAAAAATTTTGTGGTCGTCTAAAATTATTATCTTCATTAATCAATCCCTAGCCTTACTTGAGTTTTCAATATCCCGTCCTTATAGAAATATTTTATATCTCCGCCAAAAGAATCTAGCAAAAATTTCATAAACAAGACTCCTCCCCTAGATTCTAAAATATTCCTATAATCTAAATATGCCGCCCCATCACTTGCGACCTTTAAGACTATATCTCCCCCTTTTAAGTCCATCTTATAGGTTATTTTAGAACCCTTGGAGTGCTTATAGATGTTGTTAATTAGCTCTTTTGTTATGATTAGAATAGTTCTTAGCCTTTTAGGATTTCTTTCCTTAATTTTTTCAGAAATATCAATTGAAACTTCAAAATTTTTGTCTGGATAGAGGGTCTTTACATCATAAAAAATTCCTTCAATATTTTCTTCAAGGCTCATATCAGAAATCAGACTTTCCCTATAATAGGTCATTATGGACCTGGATTTATTTTCCAAATTTTCTGCGATTGCCTTAGCCTTTTCAAGGTCTGGAGTTTTTAGGTTCAAATTATTCCTTATCCCATAAAGGTCTTGGATAATTTCATCGTGGATTATTCTCGCGAATTCTTCTTGTTGGTCGGTTAGGTACTGGCCTAGGTCAAAATATTTGACAGTTTTTTGGTATCTTTTTAAAATCATGCCTGAAATGATTGTGCAAGTTAAGAAAACCACCACATAACCATAATAAAGGTAAGATTCCTTAGCCATTGCATATGGGATAGATAGCATTGTTAGAGCTCCTAAGATAGATGTCAATAAAATATAGGTTATTAACCCCTTTTCTCTTGTTTTCATTTTTACCTCCTCATATTTATGAAAAATATATTTTTAAAAACCTGTACACAAATCTTTAATCTATGAGATTGCTCATCAAAGTCTTGTGGCTTTTCAGTCAGAATGACTGTTAATTATTGTATCTTTTTAAAAATATCTTCTATATTTCTTTTCACTTTTATTATATTTCCTAACTTAGCTCATGCCTATGGTAGTTTTCTGCAAAATTTCCAAATAAAAAAGACCCACGAGGGGCCTTTTATTTTTATACTTCTTCAGTTTCTTCTTCTGCTTCTATTAATTCAAGGTTGGCTTTTATCTGTTCGTCTTCTAATTCTTTGGTTTCATAGTCTATTTCTACGTCGTTGTAGTATTTTAGACCAGTTCCTGCTGGGATTAGCTTACCGATGATGATATTTTCCTTAAGACCTCTTAGGTCGTCTACCTTGCCCTTGATTGAAGCATCTGTTAGAACTCTGGTTGTTTCTTGGAAAGATGCTGCTGATAGCCATGAATCTGTCGCAAGAGATGCCTTGGTGATTCCAAGGAGTTCTTGTTCGTAGATGGCAGGCTTTTTGCCAGCTTCTTTCATTTTATCATTTACGATATCAACTTCACGCCTATCTTGCAAGCTTTCTGGCAAGAATTCTGTGTCGCCTGATTCAAGGATTTTAACTTTCTTTAGCATCTGACGAGCAATTACTTCTATGTGCCTGTCGTCGATTTCAACACCTTGTTGCCTATATACTTTTTGGACTTCCTTGGTGATGTAATCTTGAACTCCAACCTTGCCTAATACGTCAAGGACGTCGTGTGGATCTAGGGAACCTTCTGTTAGTTGGGCTCCGATTTGAACTTCTTCGCCGTCTTTAACTAAGATTCTTGAACCAAATGGAATGTTGTATTTTTGGGATGTTCCATCAGCATTTGTGATTTCAACGTCAGTTTTCTTATCGTTTTGGATTAGGGAAACTGTTCCTGAATTGGCTGCGATGAAGGCAAGACCCTTTGGTTTACGAGCTTCAAAAAGCTCCTCAACCCTTGGAAGACCTTGGGTAATCCCAACGCCTGCGATACCACCGGAGTGGAAGGTTCTCATGGTTAGCTGGGTACCCGGCTCACCGATTGATTGGGCAGCGATGATACCAACTGCTTCTCCCATGTTTACGTGCTTGCCTGTTGCAAGGTTCCTACCGTAACATTTCGCACAAACACCTTGTTTAGCCTTACATTCTAGAACTGACCTTAGTTTTACTTCCTTAATGCCAGCTCCTACAATCTTATCAGCCAAATCCTCATCTATTACTTCGTCTTTGTGAACAATGATTTCTCCCGATTCATCTTTGATATCTTCAAAAGATGTACGGCCAACAATCCTTGTTCTTAAGTCTTCGATTAATTCGTTGCCGTCTTTAAATTCGTGGGCAATTACAAAACCATCTGAATGGCAGTCATCTTCTGTAACGATAACGTCTTGGGAAATATCTACCATCCTACGTGTTAGGTAACCTGAGTCGGCAGTTCTTAGGGCTGTATCTGTTAGACCCTTACGAGAACCGTGGGTTGAGATGAAGTATTCTTGTACAGAAAGACCCTCTCTAAAGTTAGCCTTGATTGGAATTTCGATAATCTTACCATCGGCCTGACTCATAAGTCCACGCATAGCGCCTAGCTGTCTAATCTGGTTTGTAGAACCACGGGCACCAGAGTCCGCAAAGATCTTGATGTTGTTATCATCTTTAAGGTCTGCAAGAAGGGCATCTGTTACCTTATTTGTAGTATCTTGCCAGATTTCGATTACTTTTTCGTATCTTTCTTGGTCAGTTATTAGACCACGTCTGTAAAGTTTATCGTATTTATCAACTGCAGCATCTGCCTCAGCTATTAGGTTCCATTTTTCTGCTGGAATCTTTACGTCATCCATAGAAACTGTTAGACCTGATAGGGTTGAGTATTTATAGCCTGTTTGTTTGATGTAATCTAGGACTTCTGCAGTCTTGATATTGCCATGTTTTCTAAAACACTTATCGATAATTTCTTTTAACATTCCTGAGTCGATTAGGGTATCAACTTCAAGTGAATATGGATCTTCTTTTCTATTTACATAGCCCAAATCTTGTGGAAGGCCTTCGTTGTAGATGAACCTACCTACTGTAGAATGGACAATCTTACCTGGATCCATATCGTCTTTTTTTACTCTAACACCAATTTTTGATTGGTATTCAACGATGCCTGCAACTAGGGCTTTTTTCATTTCGTTGGTTGATTCGAAAACCATACCCTCGCCCTTGGCGCCTTCCTTGATTGTTGTTAGGTAATAAGCACCTAGCACCATATCCTGTGAAGGAGTGGTAATTGGCTTACCGTCCTTAAGACCAAGGATATTGTTGGTTGACATCATTAGAAGTCTTGCCTCAATTTGAGCTTCGTTTGATAGTGGTAAGTGGATAGCCATCTGGTCACCATCGAAGTCGGCGTTGAAGGCGTTACAAGCTAATGGGTGAAGCTTAATTGCCTTTCCTTCTACAAGGATTGGCTCAAAAGCTTGGATACCAAGCCTGTGAAGAGTCGGAGCACGGTTTAGTAAAACTGGGTGATCCTTGATAACTTCTTCTAGGACTTCATAAACTCTTGGGTCTTTTTTCTCTACCATTTTCTTGGCAGTTTTGAGGTTGTGGGCCATTTCTTTTTCAACAACTTTGTTCATGATAAATGGCTTAAATAACTCAAGGGCCATCTCTTGTGGAAGACCACATTGGTTAAATTTAAGGTCTGGACCAACTACGATTACAGAACGGCCTGAGTAGTCAACTCTCTTACCAAGAAGGTTTTGTCTAAACCTACCAGATTTACCTTTAAGAAGGTCTGATAGGGACTTCATATTTCTATTAGAAGCGCCAGTTACAGCCCTACCCCTACGACCATTGTCGATTAGAGCGTCAACTGCTTCTTGGAGCATTCTTTTTTCGTTTCTAACGATAATTTCTGGTGCACCTATATCAAGAAGTCTTTTTAGCCTGTTATTTCTATTGATAACTCTTCTGTATAGGTCGTTTAAGTCGCTGGTTGCAAACCTACCACCTTCAAGTTGGACCATTGGTCTAAGCTCAGGTGGCATAACTGGAAGAACATCTAGGATCATCCATTCTGGTTTATTGCCGCTTGTTAAAAAGGCATCTACTACTTCAAGACGTCTTGAAACTCTAACCTTCTTTTGGTTTGAAGATTCGTCAAGTTCTTTTAATAGTAGTTGGTATTCCTTTTCAAGGTCGATGTTTTGAAGAAGTTCCTTGACAGCTTCAGCACCCATGGCTGCCTTAAATTCTGTGTCGTCTGGATATTCTTCTAATATATCTTGGTATTCAGTTTCTGATATTTCTTGCTTAACTGCAAGGTCTGTAGAACCTGGATTTATTACTACATAGGATGCAAAGTAGAGGATTTTTTCCAACACTCTTGGGCTCATGTCGAGTAAGAGTCCCATCTTTGATGGTATTCCCTTAAAGAACCAAATGTGAGAAACTGGAGCTGCAAGCTCGATGTGGCCCATTCTCTCACGTCTAACCTTAGACTTGGTTACTTCAACCCCACACTTTTCACAAACTACGCCCTTATATCTCATTCTCTTGTATTTACCACAAGAACATTCATAATCCTTGGTTGGGCCGAAAATCTTTTCGCAGAAAAGGCCGTCTTTCTCAGGTTTAAGGGTCCTATAGTTTATAGTTTCAGGTTTTTTTACCTCGCCATGAGACCAGCTTCTTATTCTTTCTGGGGATGCAACTTTCATCCTCATCCCATAAAATTGATTTAATTCGCTCATAAACTTCCCTTCTCCTAAGCTTCGCTAGCTTCTTCTGCCTCTGTTTCTTCCTGAGGGGCATTAGCCTTTGCAAGCAATTTGCTTTGGTTTCTAATCTTAGACGCATCTATCTTTTCTACTTGGGAGAACCTATCTTGTTCGTCAATATTTTCCTTAAGCTCAACTACTTCTCCGTTTTCATCAAGAAGTTCTACGTCAAGGGCTAGTGATTGAAGCTCTTTTACTAAAACTTTGAATGATTCAGGTGTACCTGGCTCTGGGATATTTTCTCCCTTAACTATTGATTCGTAGGTCTTAACTCTTCCTGTAACGTCATCGGATTTTACAGTTAGGATCTCTTGGAGGGTGTGGCTTGCGCCGTAGGCTTCAAGTGCCCAAACCTCCATCTCACCAAACCTCTGGCCACCGAATTGTGCCTTACCACCAAGTGGTTGTTGGGTTACAAGTGAGTATGGTCCGATTGACCTAGCGTGGATTTTTTCTTCTACCATGTGGTGAAGCTTAAGCATGTACATAACGCCGACTGTTACTGGGTTTTCAAACTCTAGTCCAGTTCTTCCGTCACGAAGCTTAATCTTACCTGTTTTATTAACATAAGGAGCGATTTTCTTTGCTTCTTCTAATACTTCTTCGATTTCTGTATCCATAGCACCATCAAATACTGGTGTTGCTATCTTCCAGCCAAGTGTTCTCGCTGCAAGACCCATGTGAACTTCAAGTACCTGACCTAAGTTCATACGAGATGGGATACCTAGTGGGTTTAGGCAGATTTGGATAGGTGTTCCGTCTGGTAAAAATGGCATGTCTTCTCTTGGTAGAATCCTTGAAACAACACCCTTGTTACCGTGACGACCACACATCTTATCTCCTACCATGATTTTTCTCTTGGTAGCTACATAAACTCTGATTACTTTATTTACACCTGGAGATAGTTCGTCTCCGTCTTTTTTGTTATATTCCTTAACATCAACTACGATTCCCTTTTCACCGTGAGGTACTTTTAGGGATGTATCTCTTACTTCTCTAGCTTTTTCACCGAAAATTGCACGTAGAAGTCTTTCTTCTGGAGATAGTTCAGTTTCTCCCTTTGGAGATACCTTACCAACAAGGATGTCACCGCTTGTTACTTCAGCACCAATCCTAATTACACCATTTTCGTCGAGATCTTTTTTCATATCGTCGCCGACATTTGGTATATCTTTGGTAATTTCTTCTGCACCAAGCTTGGTTTCCCTGGCTTCACATTCGTGTTCTTCGATGTGAACTGATGTTAAAACATCGTTAATTACTAGCTCTTCGTTAAGGAGCATAGCATCCTCGAAGTTATAACCTTCCCAAGTTGTAAAGGCTATAAGGATATTTTTACCAAGGGCAAGTTCGCCATTGTCAGTAGATGGTCCATCTGCAAGGACTTGGCCTTCTTTAACTTCATCATCCAATTTTACAATTGGTCTTTGGTTGATGGTTGTACCTTGGTTGGCTCTTTCAAATTTAAGAAGATCGTAAGTAATAACGTCGCCGTTTGTTGGTTTTACTTTAATCTTATCAGCTGAGACGTAAACTACTTTTCCGTCTGTTTTTGAAACAACACATACACCGGAATCCTTAGCAGCCCTGTGCTCAATACCTGTTGCTACAATAGGTGCAGCAGATTTTATAAGTGGCACTGCCTGACGTTGCATGTTGGCACCCATTAGGGCACGGGTTGAGTCGTCGTTTTCTAAGAATGGGATTAATGATGCTCCTACAGATACGATCTGTTGTGGAGAAACGTCCATGTATTGAACGGAATCTCTTGGATAAATATCATTTTCACCCCTGTAACCACGACCAGAAACTCTCTCGTTTACAAATCTGTTGTTTTCATCTAGTGGTTCGTTGGCTTGGGCAATGATGAAGTTATCTTCAACGTCTGCTGTTAGGTAGTCGATTTCGTCTGTTACCAGGCCGCCTTCCTTAACAACCCTGTATGGAGTTTCGATAAAGCCGTATTTATTAACTCTTGCATAGGTTGTTAGAGATGTGATAAGACCGATGTTTGGTCCTTCTGGAGTCTCTATTGGACAAATTCTTCCGTAGTGAGAATCGTGAACGTCCCTTACTTCAACGCCTGCCCTATCTCTTGAAAGACCGCCTGGGCCTAGAGCTGAAAGTCTTCTCTTGTGGGTTAATTCACTCATTGGGTTGGTTTGGTCCATGAACTGTGAAAGCTGACTTGAACCAAAGAATTCTTTAATAACAGCTGTAACAGGCTTTATATTGATTAGGCCTTGTGGGGTTGCTATATCAGGATCTTGGGTGGTCATTCTTTCACGAACAACTCTTTCCATTCTAGCTAGACCTACCCTAAATTGGTTTTGAAGTAATTCTCCAACACCTCTTACACGACGGTTTCCTAAGTGGTCAATATCGTCAGTTTCACCAACACCTTCAAAGAGGTTAAATTGGTAGTTTACAACTGCGAGTATATCTGATTTTGTGATGTGCTTTGGAGAAAGTTCTTTCTTTCTTCTTTGCATCATCTTTACTAATTCTTCGTCATTTTCAGCTTCTTCAATGATTTCAGTCATTACTGGGTAGTAAACTTTTTCGCTAAAGTCATCGAAGTCTATATCAAGGCCTTCAAGTCTATCAAAGGCGTGAATATCAACGAAATTATTGCCCACGATTTTTAGGACAACTTCTTCGCCATCTGAATTTAATTTTCTAATATCAACTGAAACAATACCTGAGTTTTCAATCTCAAGGGCAACTTCTTCGCTAATTAGGTCTCCAGCTTTTACAAAGATTTCACCTGTTTCTGTATCGACAACATCTTCTGCTGCCACTTCGCCTGCAATTCTTGGGGCAAGGGCAAGTTTCAAGTTGTATTTGTACCTACCAACTCTTGCTAAATCGTACCTTCTATCATCAAAAAGTAGGTTGTTAATAAGGGTTGTAGCTGACTCAAGTGAAGCAGGGTCACCTGGTTTTAATTTTCTGTATATTTCTATTAGGGCTTCTTCACTATTTTCAGAATTTTCCTTTTCAAGGGTATTTCTTAAGTGCTTGGTATCACCAAGGGCCTTTATAATTTCTTCATCTGTATCAAACAAAAGGGCACGCACAAGTGTAGTAGCAGGTAGCTTTCTAGTCCTATCAAGCCTTACGTTTACAGTATGGCTAGCGTCTGTGTCAAATTCAATCCAAGCTCCCCTGTTAGGAATAACTGTGGATGAATATTGCTTATCCCCGCTCTTGTCTGTTTCTTCTGCATAGTAAACACCTGGAGATCTGACTAACTGGCTTACTATTACTCTTTCTGCACCATTTATAACAAAGGTTGCAGAATCAGTCATCATTGGGAAATCACCCATGAAAACTTCTTGTCTTTTGATCTCACCAGTTTCTTTATTAAATAAAATAGCCATAACCTTTAGGTCTCTAGCATAGGTTAGGTCTTTATATTTAGCTTCTTTTAGGCTATATTTTGGTTCTTCGTCAAACTCATAGCCTGTAAATTCTAGGCTTAGCTTGCCGTTGTAGTCTTCTATTGGGGAAATGTCTTCTAAGATTTCTCCCAGACCTTCATTTATAAACCACTCATATGAGTCTTTTTGAACTTTTAATAAATTTGGTAAATCCAAGACTTCAGGAAACTTTGAGAATGACATTCTCTCTGTTTTCCCATATAACTTTTTATGATATTGGGCCATTCTTACTCCTTACTTTCTGCAAAAATAGGACAAATAAAATTTGCCTTTTGAGATAAAAAAATCTCGATAAATAGATTTCTAGCAATTGTATATTATACTCTAAAACAATCAACCTTCAAGATATTTATCAAGATTTCTCCTTTATTTTAACCTTTTTTCTAAACTTTTTTACATACTATCCAAATATGATATGAGTTTATTAGCATTTGTCAATGGTTAGAAGAAGTTTTTTCACCAAAAAATGACAAATTTTAAGGGAAAATAAAAAAGCGACTTATTTATAGAAATTATTATTGAAATTAAGGGTCAAATTATTTTTCTTTTCAAAAATTCCTTCTATATATAAGCCCCTCCCCTTTTATACTTATTTATATTATACGAGTTAAAAATATATAAACAATTCAAATTTTATGATATAATGTATATAATGGAGGACTTATGAAAGACTTTATAAAATTTTTTAGCATAATTACAGGATTATTCAGGTCTATAATTAGCATTCTCGCACTTTTTGCCATAGGCTTTGTAATCTTTGTTGACAACCACCTATTTCTAGCAACTGTTGACCTTTTAGGCATAAATAATATTTCTGGCGCCATTATAAAACCCCTTGCCCTAGGAGTTTTAATCCTTGCCTTTGTCATAAATACAGCAATTACCCGTTCTATTTTTAAGGCAGGGGAAAATGGTAAGGGCCATTTGGCTAATGTATTTTTTGGCCTAATCTTTTTGGCATGCGATGCTTTTCTCTTCCTTTATTTAAGAGAAAAACTCCTTTATATCCTAATAGGTTTCAACGGACTTTTGGTCATAAATTCCCTCTTTGGCTTGATTGCAAAGTTTAGAGGCTCTTACAATACAGAAATTCCAGAAAAGAAGACTGAATATATAGAAGTTAAAACTGGTACCAACGATACCAATTCAAATGATAATCCCATCAAACTTGATTTTAAGGAAGACGATAATGTCAACATTATAAAAAAAGACCAAACAGAAGTTGATGGCAATATTGTTTCAAAAACTAGCCAACTTATTAAGGAAGATACCGATCTTGGCACAGAGGTAGAAACATACGATTCTAGCGAAGATTTAAAAACTCAAGCCGAAAAAGATGCTGAGGAAAAACTCGCCAAAGAAAATCCTACAACTTTAGGAGACATCAAGGAAACAAATAAAATAGTAAACAAAGTTGTTGAAGATAAGGAATCTAGCGAAGAAACCTACGACCCAGATCTTGCAGCTGATTTCAAAAAACAAGAAGAAGAAAAAATCTACGACAAGTCAAATTTTGTAGGAAAAGAAGACTAAGGGGGCTTTGCGCTCTTAAGGCGAAAGCCTTGGGAGCCTGGCCTTTTTAAGTACAAAAATTATAAAGGAGATATTATGGACAAAACTTACCAAAGCCTCATCAGAAGCCTCTACCCAGACAAAAATTCAATAAAAGACGAATTAATCCTCCTAAATGCCCAGCAAAGACTGCCTAAGGGAACAGAATATTTCTTTTCTGATATACATGGAGAAAGCGATGCCTTTTTGCATTTACTAAGGTCTGCCTCAGGTAATATTAGGGATAAAATCCAAAAACTCTTTGGTGACACCCTAGAAAAAAGGGACCAAGATGCTCTAGCCCAGCTAATCTATGACCCAGACCTAGTTTATAAATCCCTAAAGACAGAGGGTAAGATTTCCAAGGATTACCTAACAATTACCATCCACAGGTTAATTAACCTCCTTAAATTCGTCTCAACCAAGTATCCAAAAGATTATGTCAAAAGGAAGTTTCCACAAAAATATAGCCTAATCCTAGACGAACTTTTATACACCAACGATGCCGAATACAACAAGAGGGCCTACTATGAGTCCCTAGTTACAAATATCGTAAATTATGACGTTGCCTTTGACTTTATCAAGGTCATCTGCACCCTCATCCAAAGAATTTCAGTCGACAAACTCCACATAGTTGGCGACATATACGACAGGGGCCCATCTCCACATATTATTATGGATGAGCTGTTGACCTTCCCAAGTGTTGACTTCCAATGGGGCAACCACGACATTGCCTGGATGGGAGCTTGCGCAGGTAATACAGCCTTAATCGCAGCCTGTGTCGCAGATGCTATCAAATATAACAACTTTGACATGCTCGAAGACGGCTACGGCATAAACCTCAGAGTACTTTTTGAGTTTGCCATGGAGACCTATGGCGATGATCCTTGCGCATGTTTTACCCCAAGGATTTACGATGACAACATCTATGACAACATCACAACCGACGCTGCCGCTAAGATGTACAAGGCTATTTCCATAATTAGGTTTAAGCTTGACTACGCCCTAATTGAGAGAAATCCTGACATGGGCATGGAAGATAGAAACTCCCTAAAGTTCATAGATTTTAAAACCATGACCTACAAGGGTGCCAAACTTAAGGATACAAACTTCCCTACCATAGACCCAAAAAATCCTGCAAAACTCACTAAAGAAGAAAAAACCGTAATAAACATCCTAAAACAGGACTTTATGAAAAACGACAAACTCAACAAGCACATGGATTTTCTTTACAAAAACGGAGCCATGTACAAGGTTGAAAACGGGTCCCTCCTCTTCCACGGATGTATTCCACTCACTTCTGATGGCGACTTCCAGGAAGTTGAGCTTGAAGGTGTAACCTACAAGGGCAAGGGCCTCATGGATTATTTTGACAAAGTCGCAAGGGACGCTTATTACACAAACAGCCTTAAGGCCAAGGATATGATGTGGTACTTGATAAGTGGTAGATATTCACCAATTTTCGGCAAGAGCCAGTATTCTTATTTTGAAAATATCTTTATAGATGATAAAAAATTAAGAAAAGAATATCCAAATCCTTACTACGATTTATGTGAAAAAGAAGAAATCGTAGATAAAATTCTCGACGAATTTAAGGTCGAAGGCAAAAGACGTAGGATCGTAAACGGCCACGTGCCAGTAATTACAGAAGCTGGAGAAAGTCCAATCAAGGCAGGCGGCAAACTCTACGTAATAGACGGCGGCATTTCTAAACCTTACCAGGCAAAAACAGGCATAGCTGGCTACACCCTAGTATTTAACTCCCACCACGTTGCTCTCGCCGAACACAAATCCTATGAATCAATCACAAACAAGGTTTCATCCTACACCCCAAACATCAAGGAAGTAGAAGTAATGAACCCAAGGATGCTAAGACGCGACACCGACAAAGGAAGAGCCAAAGAAAAGAAAATAAAGATCCTAGAAGAACTCCTAGACCTTTATGACGAAAGAGACGATTGGTGAGATAAGAATACTAAATAAAAAGTATTTTTAAGCCGAATATTAATTTAAAAGAAAAATAAAACTCGCTATTTTCGATCTATAACTTAGGCCATTGATGGATTATGATTCATAGATGAAAACTAGCGAGTTTTTTTTATTAATTTGGACTGTAAGAAGTTTCGTAGTAGAACATATCTCCCCTAGCGTAGGAGGTTGTGTATTCTATTAGTTTATCTTCCTTGTCATAGGAAAATCTTGTTATCTTCAAAGCAGCTGATCCATCTTTTAGATTTAGGGCTTCTGCTACCTTTTTTGTAAGGGATGACACTTGGAACCTTTCCCTGACGTTGTCGATTTTTGTATCAAAATTATTGGAAAATATTTCGTAAAGGGCGACTTTTTCTAGTAGGTCCTTGGTGATTTTATCAAATCTTTCATAGGGAATTACTGTCTTTTCGTACATCATTGGCATATCGTCAGCTAGCCTTAGCCTGTCAAAGACAATGACTTTTTCTATGCTAGGGTCATCAAAGACTTGTCTTTCCTTATCATTTAAGGCCCTGACCTTGAAATCTGTAACTAATGACTTTGGAACCTTGCCCTTTCTTTTTGTTTGCTCGGTAAAAGAGTAATAATTCGATAAGTTTTCCCTAGATCTTTCCCTGACAAAGGTCCCCTTACCTTGGATTTGATAGAGAACTCCTGAATTTACAAGGGACCCCAGGGCATTCCTGACAGTTGTCCTTGAAACACCGTAATCCATGCAAAGTTGCCTTTCAGAAGGGAGCCTGGCCCCCTTTTCCATGGTTGATATTTGCTCTAAGAGCTTATCTATCAAATCTGAATAAAGGCTTGCCATTATTTATATTCGTGGATTGTAACGCCCTTTACAACCCTATTAACTGTGTGAGATTTGCTTGGATTATCTGGAGTGTTGCCTACTCTTAGGCTTGTGATTAGAGAAATTAATTGGGCTATTACTATATAAGCAACTGCTAAATAAGCATCTCTGACACCTTCAGATTTCAAGATAAATTGGTAGTCTCTGTCCACATCTTCATTTGTTACTGCAATAATTTTTGGAGCTATTCCGTCAGCCTTGATTTCATCAAGTACGTCAAGATCATATTTTCTTGTATAGTCATTTGATGATACAAAAGAAACTACAAGAGTCTTATCATTGATAAATGATTTTGGACCGTGTCTAAAGCCCATAGAAGAATCAAAAATTGTTACAACTTCACCTGCAGTTAGCTCTAAGATTTTAAGCCTTGCTTCCTTAGTAAGCTTGCCAAGTGGACCTGAACCAAGATAGGCAACCCTTTCAAAGTCAAAGTTAACTAAGTTTTCAATTTCTTCTGCCCTAGCATAGGTTTCTCTAGCAATGCTAGCTAATTTTTCTACTAGGTCTTTTTTGTTTTCAAGGCTTGTATCAAAAATCAAAAGGCTTGCTAAAAGCATTGATGAGAAGGAATTTGTCATTGCAAAGCCCTTGTCATTGGTGATTGCTGGATTTAAAAATACATAAGAATTTGGGTCATCTTTAAGGTTTACTGCAAGTTTACCGTCGTGGGCACAGGTGATTGGTAGGTTGTAAAAATCATCTACGATTTGCTCGCCAAGCTTAACTGCAGCTAAACTTTCTGGAGAATTGCCGCTTCTTGCAAAAGAAACCAAAAGAGTCTTTTGATCTTTTTTGAAATGTAGGTAAGGAGCTGAAACTAAATCTGTTGTAGCAATTGATTCAAAATCAAAATCTCCATGAGTTTTTAAATAATCTTGGGCGATATTGCCTACATATTCGCTTGTACCAGCCCCAGTGAAAATAACCTTGGTATCCTTATCAAAATTAGCCAAGAACTTTTCAATATCAGCCTTTCTTTCTTCATAAAGTCCGTAAACTTCCTCCCAAGTATCAGCTTGAGCAAAAATCTCAGTATAAGTATTCTTAAAATCTCTTTCTTCTAATTTATTTACATCTAATAACATATGATCCTCCTAATGCCGATTTTTTATAAGTGGTAATTACCATTTCTAATATTATATGAGTAAAAATATTTTATTCAATAAAAAAAACATTTTCTCCCACCAAATCAATCAAAAATTAAATTTATTTTTGAAAGAAAAAGCTTTTCATTGATAATATGGTAATTACCATTCTTTCTTATTAGTATATAAGATATTTTTATATGAGTCAAGTAAAATTTTTCTCAATTGATACCTATCTTTAGATACCAGTTTTTAAAATTAATTCTTAATAAGTATTGACATAATGAGCTTTATGATTTATAATAATGGTAATTACCAGATAGGACTTTAAGAAAATTAACAAAAACTTTTCTAAAAGAAGCGGAAAATAAGTTTAGCCCTAGTATTATATTTGTAATTATAAATGCTATTTTCTTTTAGGAAAATGTTTTTCCTTAACTTTCTAGTCGTATTAAGAAAGGAGGTTTTATGCCAGCTGAAATTGCAAGAACATCCTTGGTCTTATTAGCCTTTATTGCTATCTTTGGGGTTATAAGTCAGATACTCTCTCACAGAAATCTCAAAAAGAAAAAAGAGTATTTTGAAAAGCTCCACAAGGATCTAAAACCTGGTAAGGAAGTTATGTTAACTGGCGGTATTTACGGAAAAATTGTTAGCCTAAAAGAGGATACAGCAATTATAAATGTAGCCAAGGATGTTAACATTAAGGTAAGTCGCTACTCTATAAGTGAGATAGTAAATTAAGGAGGTTTTATGCCAAATATAGTACTCACAAGAATTGACAACAGGTTGCTCCACGGACAGGTTGCCACCCAATGGACTAAACACATTGGCGCCAATCTTATCCTTGTAGCAAATGACGATGTTGCGGGCAAAAAGATGAGGCAAAACCTTATGGATATGGCAGCTCCTACAGGTGTTGCTACTAGGTATTGGACCTTGCAAAAGACCATCGATACCATCCACAAGGCAGCTGACAGGCAAAAAATATTCATCATTTGTGAAAGTCCTGAAGATGTCCTAACCCTTGTTGAAGGCGGTGTTCCTATTAAAGAAGTAAATATTGGAAATATGCACATGGCCGAGGGCAAAAGACAGGTTGCAGGTGTAGTAGCTGTTGATGATAAGGATGTAGATGCTTTCAAAAAGCTTAAAGACTTAGGTGTTAAGCTTGAAATCAGAAAGGTTCCTACAGAAAGCGCCGAGGATATTGATAAATTATTCTCATAAATCCTAGGAGGAATAAATGGATTTTAATATTTTACAAGTAATTCTAATATTTATAGTTACTTTCGTAGCAGCTATAGATCAATTTTCATTCCTAGAATCCCTTTACCAACCAATCGTAACTGGACCTATCATAGGTTGGATTCTAGGTGATGCTCACACAGGCCTAATTGTTGGTGCAAGCTACCAATTAATGACCATAGGTAACATGCCAGTAGGTGGTGCCCAACCACCAAACGCTGTAGTAGGCGGAATCGTAGCAGTAATCTTTGCTATTACTTCTGGTCTTGAACCAAATGCAGCAGTAGCAGCAGCTATACCATTTGCCCTACTCGGCCAATACGGTGTAACATTAATCTTTACCCTAATGGCACCAGTAATGGCTAAAGCTGACCAATATGCTAAGGAAGCTAATCCAAAGGGAATTGAAAAAATCAACTACCTTTCAATGATTGCCCTAGGTACAATTTTTGGTCTAATCGTAGTATTTTTCTTCATCGCAGGTTCAACCTTTGGTTCTGACCTTGCAGCAAAAATTCCAGAAACCTTTATGCACGGCCTTAACGTTGCCGGTGGCATGATGAAATATGTAGGTTTTGCAGTTCTATTAAGACTAATGGTATCCCGTGACCTTTGGGGATTCTTCTTTGTTGGTTTTGCCCTTGCAGTTATTGTAATGGCTAACTCTACCCTATCAGGTGCAGCCCTTCTATTAATCGCAATAATCGGCTTTGCCATTGCTTTCTGGGACTACCAAATCAATACCAAGATGAAAAATACAGTTGTAGTAGAAGGAGGAGACGAAGATGGAATATAATGATATGCAATATAAAGATCTAAATCCAAGTCCTCACTTAGATCAGAAGACTTTAAACAAAATGGTTTGGAGGTCTTTATTCCTTCAAGCATCATTCAACTACGAAAGAATGCAGGCTGCTGGTTGGCTATATTCAATCCTTCCAGGTCTTGAAAAAATCCACACCGACAAGGAAGACTTAGCCAAATCAATGGAACACAACCTTGAATTCTTCAACACTCACCCATTCCTAATCAACTTCGTAATGGGTATTATCCTATCACTTGAACAAAATAAAGTTGAAATACCAACAATCAGAGCGGTCAGAGTAGCCGCAATGGGACCTCTTGGAGGTATCGGTGATGCCCTCTTCTGGTTCACACTAGTACCAATTGTTGCAGGTATTTCTTCAAACATGGCCCTTCAAGGTAACTTTGCAGGTCCAATCCTATTTTTAGTAGTATTCAACCTCTTCCAATTTATCATCCGTTTCTGGCTAATGAATTGGTCTTACAAGATGGGAGAATCTGCTATAGACATGCTTACAGCCAACGCTCGTGAATTTACAAGAGCAGCATCAATCCTTGGTGTTATTGTAGTAGGTGCTTTAGTATCTGTATATGGTTCAACAGAAATTGCCCTAAAGGTTAACAACGGTACAACCCAGGCTCCAATTCCAATAGAAACCGTAGTAGACAATGCAGAGCTTCCTGATTATGCCCAATACCTATATGTAGACGGCAACAAAGACCAAATAGCTGACGGTGCAACTGTAAAAGACCTAGGCAACGGCAAGAGCCAAATTTCCTTTACAACTTATGAAGAACAACCAGTTCAAATTGACATCCAAAAGGTCCTAGATGGTATCATTCCAGACTTAGTACCACTAGCAATTACCCTTCTTCTCTACTGGCTATTAGCTAAGAAGAAATGGACACCAATTTTCTGTATCATGCTTCTTCTAGTAATGGGCGTACTTGGTGCCTATATAGGATTATTCTAATGGCAAATGCAGTAATAGCCGTAAGTCACGCTAGCCTTGCAAGTGGAGTTTACTCCGCAATCAAGATGATAGCAGGCGAGTTTGACAATGTTAGAATAGAAGAATTTAAAGACAATGACAGCCTAGAAGCCTTTGATAAAAAACTTCTAATTGATTATGAAGAATTATCAGGCAAATATCAAAACATCTTTATCCTAGCAGATCTTGCTGGCGGAACTCCTTTCAACAGGTCAGTAATGACCCTAGGAGATAGGGCCAATGTCAGGGTAATGGGTGGATTAAACTTTGCGGCACTCTATGAAGCCATCAACTCAGACGGCGATGACATAGACCAAACCTTAGCAGATATAATTCAAACCTCTAAAGAATCCCTAATAGCCTTTGATCCAAATCCAGCAGAAGATGAAGATATCGAAAGAGATGGCATATAAATAAAAGACCCCGCTGGGGTCTTTTACTTTAAGGTGACCCCACAAAGTTGGACCTAATACCAGAGTTAGAACTAAACTAGCTCTGGTATTTCTTTGTTCTTTCCTA
>NZ_JBWPWE010000017.1:0-38409 GCF_056590475.1 Anaerococcus sp. C0059F3 | reverse complement strand
TCTGTGCTATATTTTGCCATTAAAAAACTGACCTCCTTTAGTTAGTTTTTAGGTCTAACTTTTGGGGGTCAGTTCATTAGTAAAGAGAGGCTTATTTTTATATTCCAAGATAAGCTGCTTTGACATCTGGATCTGTCTTAAGGTCGCTTGCTCTTCCTTCTTTTACAATTTTTCCTGTTTCTAGAACATAGGCCCTATCGGCTATATCTAAGGCTAGGTTAGCATTTTGCTCAACTAGCAAAATTGTCCTACCTTCTTCTTTCAAAATCCTTATTGTATCAAAAATTTTATCTACAAACAAAGGTGATAGTCCCATAGAAGGTTCATCTAAGAGAAGGACCTTTGGATTTGTTAAAAGTGCCCTTCCCATGGCAAGCATTTGCTGTTCACCACCCGATAGAGTACCAGCCTTTTGCTTTTTTCTTTCTTTTAAAACTGGGAAAAGTTGATAAATTTTATCAAGTTGGGCTTCTAATTCCTCTGGGCTCCAGCCAACAGAAATCGAGCCTAATCTTAGGTTATCTTCTACAGACAGGTCCTTAAAAACCCTCCTGCCTTCTGGAACTTGAGCAAGACCTGCCCTCGTAATTTTATATGACTTTTCTTTTTTGATTGACTTATCATTAAAGAAAATATCCCCTTCTTTTATAGGAAGTAGGCCGGAAATTGTTTGAAGAGTGGTTGTCTTACCTGCTCCATTAGCTCCAATTAAGGAGACTACTTCACCTTCTTCTACTCTTAAGCTAATTCCTTTTAAGGCCTTGATATTACCGTAGGATACAACTAAATTTTCTATTCTTAAAATACTCATTTTTTCTCCTAACTACCCAAATAGGCCTTAACTACTTCTTTATTAGAAATTACATCATGTGGATCACCCTCAGCGAGAATTTCTCCATAATTTAAAACTATAAGTCTTTCTGTAATTCCTAAAACAAGGTTCATATCGTGTTCGATTAGAAGGATTGAAACCCCTGTTTTTTCCCTAATTAACCTTATTGAATCCATTAGGTCTTGAGTCTCAGATTCATTCATGCCTGCGGCTGGCTCATCTAAAAGCAAAACTTTTGGTCGA
The DNA here is from genome assembly GCF_056590475.1 of Anaerococcus sp. C0059F3. Taxonomy (NCBI): domain Bacteria; kingdom Bacillati; phylum Bacillota; class Tissierellia; order Tissierellales; family Peptoniphilaceae; genus Anaerococcus; species Anaerococcus sp. C0059F3. The sequence continues at coordinate 37,334 of NZ_JBWPWE010000017.1, read as the reverse complement.
GTCGCCATAGCTCTTGCAATTTCCAATTTTCTTTGTGCTCCATATGGCAAAGATCCTGCAAAGGTCCTAAAATATTTTTCTAAATCAAATAATTCTAGAATTTCCTTCGCTTTTTCTGTTGCTTCATTTTCTTCCTTCCAATAATTTGGAAGTCTGAACATCCCAGTTAGCATGCCATAATTCATATACTGGTTCATGGCAAGTTTTACATTGTCAAGGACTGTTAGGTTATCAAAAAGTCTTATATTTTGAAAAGTCCTCGCAACACCTAGTTTTGATAGCTTGTCTGGTCGTGTCCCATTAACCTTTTGTCCATCAAGAATTATCTCACCACTTGTTGGTGTATATACTCCTGAAAGCATATTAAATAAGGTGGTTTTTCCAGCCCCATTTGGTCCTATAAGTCCAAGAAGTTCTCCATTTTTAAGTTTAAAAGATACATCTTGTACAGCTTTAAGTCCCCCAAAAGAGATGCTTAAATTATTTATTTCAAGAACATTTTCACTTATTACTTCTTTACTGTTCACCTTCCACATCTCCTTTCTTGTACTTATCTAGCTTCAAAAACCTTCTAATAGAAAATTCCTTCCTACCAAGCAAACCTTGAGGTCTGAAAATCATTACAACAACAAGAATAATAGCATAAATTACCATTCTCCATTCAGCTAGTGGTTTTAAAAGCTCAGGTATAATTGTAAGTCCAATTGATGAGAAAATCGCACCTGTAATTGAACCCATACCACCAAGCACAACCATTACTAAATAGTCAAAAGACTTGTTGTAGTTAAAAATATTTGCAGCGAGAACTCCGATATTTTGAGCGTAAAGCGCACCAGCTATACCTGCGAAGATTGCAGATAAGGTAAAGGCCTGGGTTTTATATTTTGTAATATTTATACCACAAGCTTCTGCTGCAAGTTCATTATCTCTTATAGATAAAACTGTCCTTCCGTGACGACTTTCAGCCCAGGTAAAAATCATTGTTATAACAAAAACTGCCATTATGAAAAATTTCCAAAAATCATTTGTTGTTGGGATTCCCGCAAGTCCTTGGGCTCCACCAGTAAAATCTAAGTTTTCTATTAAAACCCTAATAATTTCGCCAAAGGCAAGTGTAACTATTGCAAGGTAATCTCCAGTTAGCCTTAAAACTGGTAAACCGATGAGAATACCAAATATAGCTGCAACAAAGCCACCTACTATCAAACTAAGAATAAAGGCTGGAAAACCTGTTACAATCCCAGTTTTTAGAAAAAGACCTGCTGAATAAGCTCCAATTGCCATAAAGCCAGCATGTCCTAGGTTGATTTGACCAAGAACACCAACAGTTAGGTTAAGGCTTACAGCCATTATCATATTTATACAAATTAAATTTAAAATTCCTTGCCAGTACCTATTTAAGATATTTGCTGAAATAAGGGCTTGGACAATAACATAAAATAATATAACTAACCCGGTTGTGATAAGATAAGATTTCTTTTTGTTTTTTGACATATCACACCTTTTCTTTCTCTAATTTTCCAAACAAACCATTTGGTTGGACAAGTAAAACAACTATTAAAACTACAAATACTATGGCATCTGCATAGGCACTTGATAAATAGGCCCTGGTTAAAACTTCGATTATTCCAAGGATTAATCCACCAACTACAGCGCCTGGAATTGATCCAATTCCGCCCAAAACTGCCGCAGTGAAGGCCTTGATACCTAACATTGACCCCATAAATGGTTGGATTTGTGGATAGCTTGCAACATATAAAACTGATGCCACTCCTGCCAAAGCAGATCCTATGGCAAAAGTCAAAGTCATTACTTGATTTACATTTACACCAACTAGTTCAGCTGCCCCGTAATCTTCACTAACAGCAAGCATGGCCTTGCCCTGCTTGGTTTTATTTACAAATAAGCTAAGTATATAAGTCAAAACAATTGTTGTAAATATAGTGATGATTGTAGCAAATGAAAGGTGAACTCCCCCAAAATTTATAGAAATTTGTGGGAATATTGCTGGTATAGGTTTAGCGCTTGAAGTGAATATTTTTACAAAAAAGTTCTGTAAAAATAAGGATACGCCTATTGTTGTGATAAGTAAGGAAATTCTTGAAGAATTTCTTAGCGGTTTATAGGCCACTCTTTCGATTACAACTCCTAAAATTGTACAAACTAAAATTGCAGGAATAATGGCCAACCATAATGGAAGACCAGCCTTAAATAAAGGTAGTTGGATTGCTAAAAAAACAGTATATCCGCCCACCATGATAATATCACCGTGGGCAAAATTTATTAATTTTGCAATTCCATAAACCATTGTATATCCAAGGGCTACAAGGGCATAAATACTGCCCAGCTGAAGCCCATTAAACAATTGGGTTACAAAATCCATTTTAATCTCCTTTTATAAATTACTTGTTGGATTCAACCCCAGCATCGCTGTCAAACTTATATTCTCCATTTACTATCTTTATCATTTTTGCTGTTTTTATAGGGTTGTGATTTTCATCGTATGTGAATGATCCAGTTATACCTTCAAATTTTATATTCTTTAGGGCTTCGATTACCTTATCCCATTCTGTTGTACCAGCTTCTTCTGCTGCTTGTTTATATAGATAAACTGTATCGTAACCTTCTGCTGCAAATGTAGATGGTTTTTCACCATATTTTTCTTCATAAGCTTTTATAAAGTTTTGAACTTTTTCACTTGGATCTTCTAGGGTAAATTGATTTGCAAAGTATGAACCTTCTATTGCTTTATAGTTTGATTGATCCATTACAGATAAAACTGTATCCCAACCGTCAGCACCAACTAAGGTTGCCTCTATTCCAGCTTCCCTTACTTGTGGGACTATTAGAGCTACTTTTTCATAATAATCTGGAATGAATAATACATCTGGTTCTTCTTTTCTAACCTTTGTAAGCTGAGCTTTAAAGTCTGTATCACTATCTCCATATGATTCATCAGCAACAACTTCCATACCTAATTCTTGGGCTTTTTTGCTAAATACATCCGCAACACCCATAGAAAAGTCTGAAGATTGGTTTCTTAGGATTGCTACTTTTTTAGCCTTAATGTTATTTTTAGAAAAGTTTGCAAGAACTTCACCTTGGAAAGGATCTGTAAAGCAAGTTCTAAAGGCGTTTTTCTTACCTTCTGTGATGTTTGCTTGAGTTCCTGTTGGTGTGATGAATACGACTTCATCATTTGCTGCTGATTCTGCTATAGCAAGTGATGGTTTTGATGGTACACCGCCAAATATTGCTTCTACTTCATCTTGCATAAGGTTGTTATAGTTTGTAACAGCATCGGTTATTTCACCCTTGTCATCATATTCAGACCATTCAATTTGTCTACCTAGGACCCCGCCATTAGCATTTACTTCTTCGATTGCAAGTTTGATTCCATTATTGGTTGTTGTACCATAGATTGACAAAGGACCAGTAAGAGGTGCTGAGTTTCCTAATTTAAGAACCTCACTCGCTTCTTTCTTTGAACCTTCATCTGCTTTTTTGCCTTCATTTCCGCCATTATTTGAGCAAGCTGTTAAAAACATACCTGCTAGTAACATTCCAACTGCAAATTTTTTCTTTAATTTCATAATTTCCTCCTTAATTTTTGGGAATAAAAAAACCTCCGTCTCCTTACTCCACTTGGGTAAAGAGACGAAGGGTAATTACATAATTTTTACCTTCCGCGGTACCACTCTTCTTCATCTAATGATGCACTTAATTCATTTAATGAATAGCTCTGTAACGGGAGCTCCCGTCAACCACTTACATTTCAGTGGGAAGCTTAATGGTGATTTTCGTTAAAATATCTCAGTATCTTCCACCAGCCGATACCTCTCTAAAAAGATTCTCTTAACTACTCTTCCATGTCATAGCTTTTATTTATCGTTAGGAAGAATATACACCAGCTAATTTATCTTGTCAAATATTATTTTGATAATTATTAATAAAACTTGATTATTATAAATAATTTCCTTTAAAATAGCTACTTTGCTTAATTAATAAAAATAAAAAACCACACACTTATGTAGGCATGCGGTTAAAATTTGTATTTTAATTTTTATAATCCTAATAATAATGATGCTACTTCAAAATAAATTAAAAGTACACCAGTATCTACAATTGTAGTTATAAGTGGACCTGCCATTACAGTTGGATCTATGTTTAGTTTATCAGCTAAAAGTGGTAATAGACCACCTATGATATTTGATATAACTATAGTTAAAAATAAGGTCAATGATACTGTGAGATTTACAGCAAGACTCACATTGTCCACAACAAGAATCCTCAAAAAGTTGATTGCAACAAGGACTAAGGATACAAGTGTACCTACTCTAATTTCTTTAAAAATAACTTTTAGAAAGTCTTTAGCTGAGAGGTTGCCTGAGAATAATTGAGTCATAATTGTTGTTGATGACTGACTTCCTGCATTACCACCAGAGTCCATTAGCATAGGTATATAAGCTGTAAGGGCAACTGCTTGTGCAAGTAGACTTTCATACCTTTGAATAATAAAACCTGTCATTGTAGCAGTTATAAGACAAATTACTAGCCAGGTTGTCCTGTTTTTCGCAATAGTAAATGATGATTCATCGATGTATGACTCGCCCTGATCAGAAATACCTGTGATATTTGCAAAGTCTTCTTGTAACTCTTCATGAACTACGTCGATTACGTCTTCTGCTGGTACGATACCGATAAGCCTGCCTTCTGAATCAATAACTGGTACCTCTCCTAGGTCATATTTGATAGATAGCTTTGCTACTACCTCTTGGTCGTCAGTTGGACCTACAACTGCTGTAATTTGTTGGGTAATTGATTCTATGGTTGCTTTTTTGTTTCTGATTAAGTCTGCTATAAATACAAAACCAGTAAGAACTAAAGACTCATCAGTAACCCAGATTTGTTCAAGTTTTTCCGCATCCAAATCAGATTCCATAACTTTTTTCATAGCCTCTGCAGGAGTTTCTGTTGACTTCACTGATAGGAAGTTTACTGTCATGATAGAACCAACAGATTCTTCTGGATAGCCTAAAAGTTCGTTGATTATTTCCCTTCTATCGCTATCAATATGGCTTGTCATTAACTTCTTAACCATATTTGCAGGAAGTTCTTGCAAGGTATCTACAAGTTCGTCTTCGTCTAGTTCCTTGACAAGGTCTTTGATATTTTCTTCTGATAGGATTTTCAAAACCCTATCCTTATTTTCTGGTTTTAGCTCTGTAAAGGTATCAGCAAGTAAATCCTTGTTTAATAGCTTAATCCAAATAGCTACAGATTTTTCTGGCAATACCTCAAGTCTATCGGCTATGTCAACCGGGTTCATCTTGTTAATCTCTAATTGGAGTTGTTTTAAATTATCAACGTTATAATTTCTTTCTGCCATTTATTTCTCCTATTTAGTTAAAATATTCCTTAGAATATTTTTTGTATAATGGCAAATAGAAATCCGCCACTATACTAGTTTCTTATTTTCTTACGCCTTCGATAGGGCGACGCCTTATCCATTTCTCCTCCTTAAATTTAAAAGTTTTTATAAATAAAAATATTTTTATGTAGGATTTACATAAAACTTCCTTCAACATTATACATTTTTTGCAAGTTTTCTGCAATCATCCAAAGATTTTTGCTAGACAATCCTCAACTTGATTTAATGAACTTATTTCTAAATCAATTGGCAAATTCAAGTGGTTCTTCTTGCTATGTGGGTTAAACCAAATTGTTTTTATTTTTGCATTAACCCCTCCTAGCATGTCTGATGTCAAAGAATCACCTATTATTACATAATCATCAAGGCTCCTTGATCCAATTTTTTCAAATATATATTCAAAAAATCTCTCGTCTGGTTTTTCAAAACCAATGAGTTCCGAAATAAATGACTCCTTAAGTATTTTGTTCAAATCAGATCCCTCAAGCTTTCCCCTTTGGGCAGTTAGGGACCCATTAGTGACTGCATATTGGTCATATTTACTTGCTAATTTTTTTACAACATCCTTGCCGTAGGGATTAAAAACATAGGTCTTTCCAAGTTCAATTTGATAATTGTGGTTGAAGTCTTCAACTATATCGGTTTGTATCCCATATTTTTCAAAAAAATCCCTAAACCTACCCAGGAGAACCTCATCCCTAGTAACCTCATTTCGCTCAAGCCTTTCCCAATAAATATTGTTTATATTTTTGTAGGTCTTAAGCATATCTTCGGTCGGCTTATCTAAGTTAAATATTTCAAAACACTTATATATAGCTGCTGTTTCAGCCAAATCAAAATTTAAAAGTGTCCCATCTATATCCCATAAAATTTTCTTCATATCATCTCCCCTTTATATAAATATTTTACTACTCTAAAAATATTATAAAACTATTTACTTTAATCCCTATTAATGTTATCCTTAACATAAGAATGTGAGGTATTTATGAAAAAAGTTATGAAAATTTTAGGTTATTTAATACTCTTATTGATAATTGCCTTTTTATGCCTTTTAGCCTATTTAATGGCAACTGAATATAAGCCAAAAGACATAGAAGAAGTAGCTATAGCCGGCTCATCACAGGATAAAATCAAAATGAACGAGACCTATAAGGCCCTTAGCTGGAATATTGGCTACGGCGGACTAGATAAGGATACAGATTTCTTTATGGATGGCGGCAAGATGGTAAATCCTATATCAAAAGACCACGTCGAAAATGCCCTAGCAGGTATTGCAAAAGAAGTAAAAAATATTAACCCTGATCTATTATTATTACAAGAAGTAGATTCTGATTCGCAGAGGACCTATCATATAAATGAAGTTGGATATTTTGACAAAGAATTTTACGGAGCATCAACCTTCGCCTATAATTACAAAGTGAACTTCGTACCATTTCCTATTCCACCAATGGGTAAGGTAAATTCTGGAATCTACACCAATTCTAAATTTGCCATAGAATCATCTTACAGGTACCAACAACCAATCCCACACAAGTGGCCAGTAAGGCTAGCCAACCTCAAAAGAGGCTTCAACGCCTCCTACCTACCTATAGAAGGATCTGATAAGTACCTAATATTGGTAAATGTCCACCTTGATGCCTATGAATCTGGCTCAAGCGGCAGACTTGCCCAAACAAAACAAATAATCGCCTTTATGACAGAAGAATACAACAAGGGAAATTATTTAATAGTCAGTGGTGACTTTAACCAAGAATTAAGAAAAGATTATGTAGCAAATGTACCAGAAGGTATTTGGAATCCATCACCATTTCCATACGATTACCTAACAGACAAAATCAAACCAGTTTTTGATGAATCTACCCACTCATCAAGACTAAATCACAAGCCATATGACCCAAATGACTCTTATGAGTGTATCATAGACGGATTTTTAGTAACAGATAATGTAGAAATAAAATCCGTTAAAGGACAAGCATTGGGCTTCGTAAACAGCGACCACAACCCAGTTTTATTGGAATTTAGTCTAAAAGAAAGTAAAGATAGATAAATAAAAATCGTCCAGGATATTTAACTCAAGATTTGAGTCAAAGTCTGCGACGATTTTTTATTTTAAGATTTCATTTTAAATCTAATTTATACATTTCTTTGCCAATTTTTTCAAAACCATGACTTTTAAATAAGTTTTGTGAAACTTGGTTAAAGTCATAGATTTCTGCCTTTAGGTATGCCATGTCTTTTTCCTTAGCCAAGGTTATCAATCTATCTAAAACTTTTCTTCCTATATGCCTTCCCCTATATTCTTTTGAAACTACAATAGCTACCATATTATCATCAAAAATCGCACAGTCTCCTATTAGTTTATTTTTGTAGGCAATGTAAAATAGATCACCATTATTATTCAGATAATTATACATTGTTTTTAGCTGGTCTAGGCCATAAGGGGTGTTGGCGTTATCTACCATTTTTACAGTTTCCACATCTTCATACCAAGGAAGGGTTAGTTTATAACTGGGAAAGTATTTTACTAGACATAGACCGTCAACAAAGTATTTTTTATTGTATTTGTTTGCCTCTATTATTTTCATATATTATCCAGACTATATTAATCAATCCTATTCCAATTATTTTCCATAAGCTCAGTTAGGTTTTTATAATTATTTTTAAATAACCTACCATTGAGCTCTACTTCGTATTGGTAGAGTTTGCCTAGGTGGTTGATTTTAAGTATTTTTTTATTTCCCTCTACCAGTTCAAAATCTTCTATCTCGTTCCACGCCATAAAGAGAAAATCTTTTTTATCTGAGTTTGAAATCTCTGATTCATAAACTCCTTTTGGATCAAAATACAAAATGAAAGTTCTTGATGAATCCATTGTATAGTAAAGGCCGCCGATTAAAAACCATTTGCTAATATCCTTAGCAGGGCTATTGTGCTTAAAAACTATTAAGTATGACCTATCATCTCCAAATTTTTCCCTTACTTTTTTGTCCATATCATCGCTGGTGTTAAATAATAATCCCATAATATCTCCTATTTAAATATAAATACTTCCTTAATATCCTTATCAAAAACTTTACAAATCTTATAGGCTGTCTCTAGGGTTGGACTTATGGTGTTACTTTCATATGCCATAATTGACCTACGTTTAAGTCCCACCATTTTTGCCAAGGCATTTTGGGAAAGTCCCATTTCCTTCCTAAATTCTCTAATCTTATTTTCTATTACTACATCCAAACAAAAACCACTCCTTTTTTCACTTACAAATCTTTAACATATTTTATCCTTGCAATTAAGGTATAAATTACAAAAATACACAAAGTTACATAGAGCTTGAATACCTTAATATCCAATACTTCAGTTGGATCATAGCCAAGAGTTTTAGATTGGATAGCTCCCAATACTAAAATAATTATTATTGATACTAAAGAACTTAATAAAAATGTCTTCAAAGTGTAATATTTTTGTACTTTCCCTCCTTCATTTTTAAAATAATAAAACGAAATATAGAAAAATACTCCCAAGCCTATAATTATCAGCAAATAATTTGGAACTTCTACAAAAAACATTGTAACTAACAAAATAAAATAAGAGACTATCGCAAAACCTATCATAAATTCCTCCTTAAATTTTGTTACATTTATAGTACTATTTATGTTACATTTATAGTACCACAGATACAAAAAATTGGCAAGATTTTTTCAAAAAAAAAAGCCTTTAAACAAATCAATGTTTAAAGACTATTTTCTTATCATATAAAAATATCCATAACTGTATCTGGCATATCTATAAGTCTATTTAGGTCAAGAACTATCAAGTCATCATATTTTTCAGCTATTTGCCAACAATCCTTGGTTAATCTTGCTTCATCTATTACCAGCACCAACTTTGTGTTTCTATCGTCTAGGGCCTTCCTATATTTTTCTATACTTGCTAAGATTCTCTGAAATTCACTTACGCTTAAATAAGTCTTATAGCTAATATCCTTAATCTCGACTATATATTTTAGCCCATTTTTTTCTGCCAATATATCCAAATAATAGATTCTCTTAGTTTCCTTATCGACAATTTTAGGCTCAACCAGGGTTTTAAAACCATTTTTCCTAAGATTGGCATCTATTAATTTTGCTTTGTTATATTCACTTTGAATTGAAATGTTGCTTAAAGCACGTATTAAGTTTTTTGGTCTTATCTTAATTATGGCCTTTTTTTCACCCTTGTGTTCGTTAAAACCGACAAACATATCGCCAACCACAGTGAAATCTCCGTGGGCAACTGCATTTCTAATACACCTTAATAAATCTTCGGTCTTTGTCTTATTTTTTTGCCTAACTATAATTATCTTTTGACAAGAAGTGCAGACTTCTCCCTTATAATAATCCCGATATTCATCAAAAATTTCTCCACCAGGCCTAATGAATAAAACATCTTTATAGCTCATTCCAAGGCAATCTAGTACATAATCAAAGGTCAAATTTTCGAAGGCCTTGCTCCTAATAAGATCATCGTTAAAGGACTGGACAGAATCGATATTTGGTATATACCACAGAAGCATTTGAATGGCATCCATCACATCCTTATCCCAATCTTTTGGCCTTGGCATATGGTAGATCTGATATTTTTTCGTATTTCTATCTGGGCAACATTTCTCAAACTTCATAATAACCTACATATTATCCTTCACTGCTACAGCCACCATTTTGGCTTTGGCTCTGACTTCTCCCTTGCAAGTTAGAACCATATTTACAACAGCCTTTCTCTCCCCTAATTCTTCTAGACTTGCTACAACTTCTACTTCCTCATCCATTGGAGTAGGCTTTTTGAAATCCACTTCAAGGTGGGCTGTGATAAATCTTTCGATAATAGTATCTTCAGAAAGGTCAAGTCCCTTGGCTTGGTGTTTGAAAAATGCAGCACTTGCTGTGCCATGGCAGTCAAAAATCATGGCTATCATTCCACCAAACAAATTATTTGGTACCCCACCTGTAAAAGCCTTTCCAGGTCTTACCCTTGTTATAACTTCTTTTCCGTCATCACTTGGGTAGGATTTTAGGTGTAAACCTTCTTCGTTTTTTGGACCACATCCCCAACAATATTGAAATCTTTGGCCATAAGTATCTTGAATAGCAATTTTTTCTCTCATTTTCTTTCCTTTCGCTATTAAATTTCAAATCAAAATTTTGATCTATTAAGTATTTTTATTAATCATCTATTTTTTTAATTACAATTTTGGTTTCTTCTAGAGGCAGTGGGAGGTCTTCATAAGAAAAATATTCTATATTTACAACCTCAGCCATTATTTCCCTGCCGTGATTTCCAACAGGTACAAGGACCCTATCTCCAACCTTAATTGTTTCGTCATCTGTCCTGTAATAATAGCTTTTACTATCTGGACCAAATTCAACCGATAAGTAGATATAATCAGACGCACTTCTAATTATTTTCCCGTAAATATTTGGGTCTAAAATATCTGGTATAGAGGAGTCCAACAGAATTTCTGTGAGATTTCCTATAAATATAGGGAAAAAATACGGTAGATTTCTCCTATCGTAGGTTCCTTCTGTTCTTATTTCTCCCTTTTTTTCATAAGAAATTAATAACTGATAAAAATTTTTATCATCTGGGTCATAAATCAATTCATCTTTGAAATCCTCAATATAATAAAAAACCTCAAAATTTTCCAAAAATCCTAAGAAATCTTTGAATTTATCAGTTAATTTATATGAATATTCCACTAGAGTCCCGTCTTGAAGACCTCTTTTAATATTAATAGAATCCTTATCTAGTTCTAATTCTTCCCTAATCCCCTTGTAGGAAACTTCTTCATCAGTCTCTTTATTTTCTTTTATCGTCCTTTGATAATTTAGGACAATTTTTTCTATATTATCGTAGTTTTTCTTTCCATCGAAGACAAACAAATCGTAATTCATTAAAAATTGTCTAACAAGCCTTGAGATCTCTTTATCTTCCAATAAATTAAATCTATAGGAAAGTGGATCAGCCTTATCTTTTTCATAAAATTCTAGGATAAAATGTGGTCCCTCTAAACTTAGAGAAAGGTCGATATTTTTCCTAAAATAATCGTTGATTATACTTATAATATTGCTTGTCCTGTATGAATCAATCTTGTATTCGTATTCATCTTTCAAAATAAATTCTAAATTTCTGTAATCATAGGAGAATGACTTTAAGTATACATTTCCATCTATGTCAACATTTAAGACCTGCTTATCTTCTGTATCATGATTATTTTCTAAGTCCGATCCTCTTATATCAGTTTTTATTATCATTTTATCGAATATATTATAATACAAAGCCTGCTCCTTTTAAGTTTTTATACCCAATAAAACTGAGTTAATAACTATTATAAGAAAGAAAAATCGCCTCAAATTTTATGGGCGATTTATATTTGTTTATATTTTTGTTGGGTTTTTAATTTTAGAAATTTCTTTCATTTATGAATTAGTTAACAAAATAAAAGCTAATCTTCTTGTTCTTTATTTTGTGACTTATCCAGGAATTTCATAAGATTTTCCCTACCATTTTTGAGATTTTCTTTAAAAATATTTGCTATGGTTTCCTTGCCCTCTTTGCTTGATAGGTCTTCAATATTCATCTCTCCCTTATAGACAAGTTCCATAAAGGCAATGTAGGCACTACCTAAAGCTGCTGTAATGACACCTGCTGTGCCCGCTGAGATTGCTCCTCCAGCAATGGATCCTGCAGCTGGAAGAAGTTTTAAAATATTTGCCACAACTGCCCTACCAAGTAAGGTTGCCCCACCAGAGCCAATTGTCGATGACAAGAGAGCTGTAATTACAGACTTGTTTACGTCAAAACCAAATATAACTGTAATTGAAGCTATCATGCCCACCTGGGTTGGAATTAAGAGTGCTGCATCTGCGAAGGGAATTGGTGCTGCCCCTTGGCCTGTAGCTGCAAGTGCTGCTGTGGCTACGACCTTAGAGGCTCGGCGCTTTTTTTCGGATAAACTCGCTATCTGCACATGTTGAAGAGTATCTAGGAGTTCCTCAGGTAGGGCTTCTCCCATTACTTCAATTAATCTTTCAAGTCCAAAAGACTTTACAATTCCAACATCTTCTATCTCAAAGTCCTTGGCAAGGACAGGGATGACTTGGATAATATCTAAATTTTCATCCAAGATCATCTGCCTCATCTGCTCAGCATTTTTCTTTGAAATTGACTGGGTCAGAACCACAATTATAGGGACCTGGGTGACCTGATTTTCCCTTGATAGTTCCCTAAGCCACTCTATTTCTTCAGGTTCAATCCTGTTTGATGCTGTATTTATGCAATACCAAATGCAATGGATGGCCTTATTTATATCCTTAGTGGCAAGTCCCTTGTTAATTGTGTCAAAAACTTCTTTTTTAACATCTTCCTGAACGTCCTTGCCCAGCTCAAAGCCCCTAGTGTCATAAATTGCAAGTGGAATATCTTTTTTAGTAATCTTTCTCATATGGTTTGTCACAGGTCTACCCATGCCTGTTTCAGCAAGTTCATCCTTAAAAACAGCATTAATTAAGGTAGATTTGCCCACACCAGTTTTACCAGCAACAATTATATTCAAAGTAGAAAGATTTTGAATTTTCTCGTTGATTGCATCAATAGTGTCTTGAGCAACCTTACCTAGGTCATTTAGCATATAAACTCCTTAGTTTTCATTTTTATAAATGAATTATAGGAATATTGTACTTTTTAGCCAATTTTTAACAATATAAGTCAAAATCAAAAATACCTGCAAAACTAAACTTCACAGGTATTGATGAATCTTATTATATTATTTTTAAATTTTTGGCCAAGTTTCTTGCTTGTAGCACATATCCCAAAACATATATTCAAATAAGCCGGTTTTAACTACTATTTCTTCAAGGACCTTTAATTCTCTTTCAGGTTTGCCTTCGGCAAGCTTATTAATAAGATCCATAGCGTTTTCATTTAGGTCTGTAAATTCATCTGATGAATACATTTCAATCCATGACCCATAATTTTCGCCCTCCAAGGCCCCCGGAATTTTGGCAAGCTCAAGGCCTATATAATTATAACACCATGAACAAGCAAGTAGGGCTGCCGCTACGTTTTCTACCCCACCTGCCTGAGCTTTATTTAGCATATAAGAAGTATAGGCGGTATTTATTGCGGATTGATCAGTCGCTTCAAGGTCTTCTTCTGGAATGCCGAAAGTCTTAGCATAGGCCCTATGAAGGTCCATTTCCACAAATAAAACCCCATCAAGGCCCTTGGCAAAAGAATTCATTGTTCCAAGGTCTGTAGCCTTTGATGTTCCTATCGCAAATAATCTCGCATATTCAATTAGATAGACATAATCTTGCATTAGCCAATGTTTAAATTTTTCAAGGTCTAAAGTCCCATCTCCCATGCCTTGAACAAATGGATGTTTGAAGCACGCCTCCCAAATCCCCTTGATTTTTGGATAAATCCTATCTGTAAATTTTTCTGACATAAAAAACCTCCTTGTATTCACAAGGAGTTAAATTCGCTATCTTCACATCCCTCCGCTAGTCCTAACTAGATCAGGTTAAAGAGTTCGATTTCTCGTCTCAGCCTAAGCACCCCTCGTGTTAGTCCTATTATATCTAATAGGAAAATTATTGGCAAATTTTTATAAATTCTTCAACATCAATAGCTTTTATCCCATTTTTGTTTAATTCCTCAACAAAAATCCCATCACCTTCGATTAATTTCCCAGTAAAAGACCCATCATAAATTGTCCCTACACCACAAGATGGACTCCTTGATTGCAAAACTACAAGTTCTGCCCCAGATTTTTTCACAAGATCCAAAGCTATTTCTGCTCCTTTTCTAAATTCAGCATCAACTGAACTACCATCTTTTGTTAATACAACTCCATTTACGACTTCAGCCGGCCTTCTTGGTGTAGGAAGACCTCCCATAACCTCAGGGCATATGGGAATCACATCATGTTTTTCAAGAATTTTCTCTAATATATATGAGTAATTATTCCCACCATTATATTTACAATTTTCTCCTAATAAACATGCACTCACAGCAATTTTCATTCATTTACCTCATTTCCCCACTTATTTTGTAAACATTTTCTTGACTTGACATATATTTTACCACAAAAATTAATGAAAAAAAATAAAAAAAAAGTTTTAATTATTAATTTTGGTGGTATGATAGACTTATTAATTTATAAATGAAAGAGGAATTATTATGAAAGAACATAAAGGATTTACGGGCCAGCTTGGTTTTATATTAGCAGCAGCTGGTTCTGCAGTCGGTGTAGGTAACCTTTGGCGTTTCCCATATCTTGCGGCCAAAAATGGAGGCGGAGTCTTCCTTATCATATATTTGCTTATGGTTTTTACAGTAGGTTTTGCCCTACTAACAACAGACCTCGCTATTGGTCGTAAAACAGGAAAAAGTGCAATTTATGCCTACCAATCAATGAAGTCAAAATGGGAATTTTTGGGAATTTTCACATTTTTTGTACCGGTAATTATCATGACCTACTACGCAGTAATTGGCGGTTGGATACTTAATTACATAAAATATTTTTTAACAGGCCAGTTAACACTTGCGGCTGATGATGCTTGCTTTTCAAATTTCATTTCATCAAGCTCATCAGTTTATTGGTCATTATCCTTCATGGTTCTAACAGCGGTGATTGTTTTTGGTGGTGTTGAAAAAGGAATCGAAAGAGTTTCTAAAATTATAATGCCAATCCTTTTGATAATGGTATTAGGAATTGCGATTTTCTCTCTAACCCTAAAGTCAACCACAGATACAGGCGACCTTAGAACTGGTCTTGAAGGCCTCGCTGTGTATTTAAAACCAGATTTTACTGGGATGACCTTAAAAAGATTTTTACAAATCTCTCTTGATGCTATGAGCCAGCTATTTTTCTCACTTTCAGTATCTATGGGAATCATGATTACCTATGGATCTTATGTAAAAAAAGATGTTGACCTTGCAAAGTCAGTTTCTGTAATTGAAATCATGGATACATCAGTTGCCATGCTTGCAGGTGTTATGATTATTCCTGCTGTATATGTGTTTTTAGGCGTTGAAGGTATGTCCGCAGGACCAGGACTTATGTTTATTTCCTTACCTAAGGTATTTTTCCAGATGGGACCTGCTGGTAGGATTATAGGCTTAGTATTTTTCATACTTGCTGGTTTTGCAGCCCTTACCTCTTGCATATCAGTGCTTGAGTCAATAGTTGCAAACACAACAGAAATCTTAAGTACAAAAAGAAAGTCAACTACAATTGTTCTATCAATAGTTTATCTAATAGCAACAGCTGTTATTGCCCTTGGCTATAGCAAATTTTATGTAGAAATATCCCTACCAAACGGATCAACTGGTCAACTTCTTGACATAATGGACTATATTTCAAATAGTTTCATGATGCCTCTAATTGCCTTCCTATCATCAATCTTTATTGGTTGGGTAATGAAGCCAGAATGGATTATTGATGAAGTCGAATATGGCGGAAAGAAATTTACTAGAAAAGGTCTTTATGTAATAATGACCAAGTACTTTTTGCCAGTCATCATGTTTATCCTATTTTTAATATCAACAGGTATTTTTACCTACTAAAAAAATCGCTCCAACTGGGGCGATTTTTTATTTTAAATTCTCAATGATTTTAAGTACTTGTGGGAAATCTTCTTTCTTATATTTTTGCTTATAAATTGTTGAATCTGCATAAATTTCAAGCTTATAATTTTCCTTATCGACCTTAATATTTTTTATATTAGAAAAAGCAATTTTCCTAATAGTTGATTTTCCTAGTAAAACATAAAATCCATCTTCCCCAATTCCTTGACAATAAATTGTTGTGCAAAGGTAAAACAAAGCAAAAATTGCTGCAATACCAGACTCTATTCCCCTTCCTATTTTATAAGCTAGGACTAAATACAAAATACCAGCTAGGACCAATATAATTTTATAAATAGGTCTTATATCTATTCTTATATTCTTTCCCTTACTTTCTCTTAGATTATAAATAGCAAAGGCTAAGAACATTAAAATTATTAAGTACTCCATAAATCCTCCTAAAATGAGTCAATTTCTTAATAAAATTTTACCAGATTTTAAATATGAAACTAATGGGTAAATTATTAATATAAAGAAAAGAGGATAATATGAATTTATTAGCAGATTTAAAGGTACTCGATTTTACTACCCTACTTCCGGGTCCATACGCAACTTGGATGCTCGCAGAAATGGGAGCTCATGTTTTAAAAATTTCTGCACCAGGCAGAAAGGACTTAGTTTTGGATTCCAAACCAAAAACACAAAATGGCCTTTCAGCCAATAGAGCATGGCTAAACAACAAGAAAAAAGAAATTTTCATAAACCTTAAAGAAGAAGCAGGCAAGAAAGAAATTAAAAGACTCATCAAAGAAGAAGGCTATAATTGCATAATTGAACAATTTAGGCCTGGAGTTATGGCAAAATTTGGCCTTGCTTATGAAGACGTAAAAGAAATTCAAGATGATATAATCTATTTAAGTCTCACCGGCTATGGCCAAGATGGACCTTATAAAGATAAGGCAGGCCACGATATAAATTACCTCGCCCTTTCAGGGCTTATGAGCTATTCTGGAAGGCAAGAAACTGGCCCTGTCCTCTACGGCATGCAAATTGCTGACATAGCATCTGCCCAAAATTCTGTTATAGGAATCCTTGCTGCCCTAAATAAGAGAAACTCAACAGGCAAGGGAACTTACATTGATGTTTCAATTTTGGATAGCGTAATTCCTTTTAATGCCATGGCTGGTGCTGGTGCTATGATGGATGGAATAAACCCAGAAAGAGAAAAAGATTTCTTAAACGGTGGATCTCTCTATGATTTTTACCAAACCAAGGATGATAAATACCTAAGCTTTGGAGCGCTTGAAGAGAAGTTTTTTGAGAGATTTTGTAAAATTATCGGCAAGGAAGAATGGATAGAAGCTGGTTGTGTATGCCCTGACTTTAAGGAAAAGAAGGAAGTCTTAAGGAAAATTTTTATGGAAAAAACAAGGGATGAATGGACCCAAGTCTTTAAAGACTCAGATTGTTGCGTAGAACCTGTCCTAGATTTAAAAGAAGCCCTTCTTTCTAGCGAAAACACCAAAATTAGACAATCTGTCAAAACCATAAACATAGACAGCGAAGAAGTTTCTGTTTACTCCAATCCGATAAAATTTAAATAAAAATCTATTATATAAAGCTTTTTTTAATAAAGCTGGTATAATGTTATAAGTATTTGGCAGTTGTCTGATGACGACTGCTTTTTTTATTGAAAGAGTAAAGGAATATTAATGGAATTTAAAGAATTATATATATCAGAAGAAATATTAAAAGCAATAGCAGATATGGGATTTAAGTCCCCATCGCCTATCCAAGAAGAAACCATCCCTCCACTCCTAGAAGGAAGAGATCTGATCGGTCAGGCTCAAACAGGCACAGGTAAGACTGCAGCCTTTGCTATACCAATAATAGAAAAAGTTGAGTCAAATGGCATAACACAGGCCCTCGTTCTTTGCCCTACAAGGGAGCTTTGTATCCAGGTCGCAAAAGAAATAGGAAATCTTGCAAAATATAAAAAAGGCATAAAGATCCTTTCTGTCTATGGCGGAACACAGATTGTAAAGCAAATAAAAACCTTAAAAAAAGGTGTAGAAATAGTTGTCGGTACACCAGGAAGGCTAATGGACCTTATGAGAAGAAAGGTATTAAAACTTGATAATCTCAAGATTGTAGTCCTTGATGAAGCTGATGAGATGTTTGACATGGGCTTTAGGGATGATATGAAATTTATCCTAGATGCCACAAACGAAGATAGACAAACCTGCTTTTTCTCAGCAACTATGGGTAAGGAAATTACTGAATTTTCTAAAATTTATCAGACAAATCCTGTTATAGTTAAGATTAAGGCAGAAGAACTAACCGTAAATAAAATTGACCAATATTTTATAAAGTTAAAGGAAGCCGATAAAGAAGAAACCCTAAGAAGACTTTTAGAAATCAATAAGCCAAGGCTTGCTATTGTTTTTTGCAATACAAAAAGAAAGGTAGATAGGCTTGTAGAATCCCTTAGCAAAAAATCCTACCTTGTTGATGGACTTCACGGTGGTCTCAAACAGTCTCAAAGAGATATTGTTATGAAAAAATTTAGAAATAATGCCATAAATATTCTTGTGGCAACGGATGTGGCAGCAAGAGGACTTGATGTAGATGATGTTGATATGGTAATTAATTATGACCTACCTCAGCTTGATGAATATTACGTTCATAGGATAGGCAGGACTGCTCGTGCTGGAAGGAGTGGCCTCTCCTATTCCCTTATTTCTGGCAGGGATAATGAAAGGCTTAAGGCAATTGAAAAATACACCAAGGCTACAATAAAACAAGCGCAAATCCCAAGCCTAGTCCAAATAGATAGAAACCAAGAGATAGCTGTGGTTGAAGATATTATTGAGAAACTTGAAAATTATACTAGCCTTGAGAAAGAAAAATCAATCCTCATTAGGTTGATGGAAAAAGGTTACGATCCCTTCGTTATTTCACAAGTACTCTTGTCAGATAAGCTAAATAAAGACAATCTAGACCACCATGAAAAAATAGCTGGTGTTGACACACCAAAGGAAAAACCCAAATCCTCTAAGAAAAAATCTAGCAAATATAAAGACGAAAACATGACAACCCTCTTTTTAAACAGGGGTAAGATGGATAATTTCACCAAGGATAAGATAATAAAAGCATTAAACAGGCTCGCCCATGTTCCAAATAAAAAAATCGGTCAAATCAGGATTCAAAAATCCTATAGCTTTGTAGATGTAGAAAAAAGCGTAGTCTACGATTGTATAAGAGGTCTTGATAATAAAAAGATTAATGGCAAAAAGGTAAAAATAGAAGAATCCAAAAACTAAAAAAAATAAAAAAATGATGAGCGAGGAGAATTCTCACCAGCTCATCATTTTTTATTCGCTTTTTAAAAATTCTTGTCTCTTAGCCTTGTTTTCCTTAGCTTTTTCAAGAAAATTTTCTTTTGCGTAGGCAATGATATCGTCTGATTCATACATGGCCTTGCCATCTATAACCATACAAGGCACTTGGACCTTGCCACCTACTGCAATTAGCTTATCCTGGTTTTCATAGCCAGAATTCACATCTTCGGTATTGTATGACGGAAATTTTATTATGTCATTTTCCTTAAAAAAATTCAAAACTTTAAGGCAAAATGGACAATCTGGTTTAAAATAAAGTTCAAAATCCCATTCTCTTTTAATTTCTTTTCTCATAAAAAATCCTTTCTTTCCATTCTTCTATATTCCTACCCTATTCTTCTTATAAAAAAACTTTCGTTTAAAATTATTTCATTATAAAAGCAAACTAAGGAAAATCCTCAGTCTGCTCGCTTATCATTTTATATTGTGTTTTTTCATTTTCTCTTTAAAAATATCTGTGATGATTTTTCTTAACTCTTCACGCTCTTTTTCAGGGAGGTCTCCTGGCCTTTTGGCTACTTCAAAAAGTTCTGGATAATCATTTGCAATTCTTTCAATTGTCTTTGTAGTAGAATGGCTTCTAACAAAAAATGGAATTTTTTTAATCCATTCTTCTGGCACTAGGTCTAAGATCTTTTGGCCGGCTTCCTTATCAGTAATTTCTGCAGTTGAAAGTCCTTTTTTAATAGCATCTTGTTCTTTATATGTAAAATCAAATAATTTCATATATCCTCCTTGATTAGTTTATTTAGTTTTGTCAGTAGTCAAAATATGTTAATAAGTTTGTAATTCACCGCTACGAAATATTTTTACCCACTTATTTACAAATCAATCATACGCTTAGAAATTTTGGTATTTTTTTGACAAATTAATAATAAATAAAAAGACTATTCAATTATCTAATATTTTTGACAAAAGATAAGGATCTTTGCCTTGGGTCTTCTTGCCATATTCAATAGCAGAAACTGGACATTTTGAAATGCAGGCTGAACAATGGGTACAGTTGCCATTCCATACAGGCCTAGCTTTCTTATAAGTAATATTATTTAATACGCAAACTTTCTCGCAAAGTCCACATGAAATACATTTATCGGTCGCATAAAATTTCTTATCCTTGGCTATAAATTTGAAAAATATAGGATTTATTACTCCTGATTGGAATTTTCCTGTAAGGCCAACATTTTTCTTAGGGAAAGCTTCTTTGTTTCTAATGAAAGAAGCAATTTCGCCTACTTTCTTAGATCCTTCCTCGATTATTTTTTTATTAACCTCTTTAGAATCAATATCAAAAAGCATAATATAATTTTCAGGCATTTTGACCCCATAAAGCCCCTTAAAATTAAGGCCTAGCTTGTGTAAATCTTCTTTTATGTAATAATAGGCATTGCCACAAGAATCTCCATAATCCATCACCACATAAAAATCCCTGCTCCCCTTAAAATCACAAGTTAACAAATATTTTGATAAAAATAAAGGGACCCTCCAAGAATAAGTTGGACAAACAAGGACAAAGGGACTATCAGATTCAAAAACACCAGACCTGCCTTCTTTTATGTAAGAAAATAAATCCACAACTTCATCCCCAAGTTCATCACCAAGAGATTTAGCCAAAAATTCACTATTACCTGTAGCAGAAAAATATAAAATCATTTCTTCTCCTTAACTAATATCGATTTTAAAAGATTCCCTTAAAGGATTAAGAACTTTTAAAACATCACCTAGTTCGACTTCACTAAGACCTGTCAAATAAAGCTCTCTCCCATTATGGGCACTGCAATAATTATCCCCAATTTCAAGCCTAATGAATGGACTATAATAATCCATACCATCGTCATTTTTTACTTTATAAGACTCCTTAAAATCTTTTATCATTTCCCTATTTAAGATGCCTTCAAAATATATTTGATTTCTTTCTTTAGCGATTTTAAGGTCATTATAATAAGTAGAAAGTTTTTCTAAAATATCAGTCTGATTTCGATCAATACTTGCTTTGACTCTTAATCCTGGCTTTAAGAAAATTTCTAATATGTCAAGCCACCATTTGGGATTTGCCTTCACTATTTCATAATCGATTAAGAATATATCTAGGTTTACCATTTTTCTATGCAAGCCACCAAGTTCCGTCATGTCTTTGGTAGAGGTTACCAATCCTTTCTTCGATAATATTTGAATCCAAGTCTTTAACAATTAACTTATCATAATAAGAATAGTCTTCTCCTGCCCTATCCTTTTCATCATCCCAGCCTTCTTCAATCCAACGATTAATATAGACCATGCCATCGTCTATCAAAAGTACCGATTCGCTTCCAGTAAGTTTTATTGTTTTCCTGTAAGGATAGTAAATTTCTAAGTTTTCAGAATCTTGGCTTATTAGGTGGAGGTCAGATCCGATAAGCTCGAGATTATAGGTGGATAGGTCTTTTATCTTGTAGTCGATAATTTTTTCTAAAATTTCACCTGGATAATACTTATAAATATTTGCAAGACCCTCATTAAAGTCTACTTGTAAGATGTAAAAAATATTTCCTATAAAAATAGGCCTGCCATAGGCTATGTTCTTTTTTAAGTCAAAAGGCAGATAAACTTTCCCTGTTAAGTAATCATAAAATCTTATCACAGATTCCTTATAGGATCCGTCGTATTTGATTATGTCTTCTATCTCAAAAAAGTCATCCATATCGGATAGAGCGTATCCAAAACGTGCTTGGCCTGGTATTTCATCAACATATTGACCTTTAATTTCTGAAAATTCTTTAATAAATTTATTCATATTTCACCTTCTATTGTCCACTTTAATTTTATTGGATAAATTTCTATTACAAAATGATTGCCAGCTAGGCCAGTATCTGGGAAAGATTCTGCAAGGTCAATTGTTAGTTCTCCTAGCTTTACTTTTCTAAAATCATCCTTATTTCCAATAATAATATACTGGGCTCCCAAATATTCAATATAGCCCCCACTTGGCTCTCCTGGCATGGCTTCAAAAGGCTTTTCTATATCAACTCCTAGCTTATCTAAGTATTCTGCCAAGTCTGAATAGGCCTTCCTAATCTCTTTTATATAATTTTTGCAATAAGCACAATCACATAGGTCATCATAATCTTTATAAAATTGTCTGGTTTTTTCTATATTCATTTATCTAATCCCAAAAGCCCTTTCTAATCATCTTCTCATACAAATCCCGATTCGCTCGCGCTTATAGTAAGGTATTTATATTTACCATCAGAGTCTTTGAAATAATTTTTTTAAAATATTTCATAAGATTCCTTTATTATTTAGTTTTTGATAAAAATATAATTATAAATAAAAATTACTCCAGCCAGTGCCAATGCGAAACCAAGTCCTGTGTAGAAAAAGGCAATGAAAAATTCAGGTATTTTACCAATTGCACGAAGTCCTATACCCATAGACATCATAAAGACCATAATCAAGTAAGATTTGGCATCAAAAAAATTCCAAAATGGCCTTTTATCTTCATAGGCTAAAATTCTTTTTGTGTGTTTTTCGCTCATCTTATAAAACATAGTTCCAAAAATTATGAAAATCAAAATAGTAAGGGCATACAAATACCAATTTTTATCAATCAAACCAAAAGATAAAGTCCCAAGTCTTGCCACATTAAAGCCCGCAATTAACCACACTATGCCTGCAATTAATAATAAAGTTCTCTTTTTAACTTTCAAAATATACTCCTTTATAATTTTTCCCAAAAAACCTCTAAATCTTCCTATTAAAGCTAGCTCCCAAAAAAGATCCAACAAGGGATATAACCCCATAGGCAAAAACATAAACAAAAGCACTTTCGTTATAAAAAATAAATATCGATGGGATAAAAACAAGCATCACAAAAATTGGATAAAGCCAAGAAAATGAATTTTTCACGCCATAAGCTAAGGATGTTAAAAAACAACCTAAAGGCATCAAGATTAACAAGATTATCATAGCAGATCCAGTATCTATCATAAGGGTTGGCAATAGATAAAACATTCCAATATTTATCAATAAGTAGGGCAACATTTTTTTTAATTTTTCCATAACCTGACCTCCTAAATATATATAAATTATACCCTATCAAAAAAGTAGGTATAGCTTTTTCTTTCAAAATATATTATAATCAAGTCAAGAAGGAGCTGGGTATGGAAGAAAAAAGAAAACTCAAATTAATTATCGGTGCCTTTATATTTTTGCTGGTTATAGGTGTCCTTGGCTATATGGTCTTACTAAAAGTAGACTTTGTTGATGCCCTTTATATGACAGTAATAACCATATCTACAGTTGGTTTTGGCGAAGTAGGCACAACTAGCGATGCATCAGAACTTTTTTCTGTTTTTATGATTTTTTTAGGTGTAGGTATAGTTGGTTACACCTTTACGTCTGTTGTGGCGATGTTTGTAGAAGGAAAACTTGGCGACTTATGGAAGGGAAGTAAGATGGATAAAAAAATTTCGGCTCTAAATGATCATTACATAATTTGTGGTTCAGGAGAGCTTGCAGAAGTCATTATAGATAAATTTATAAAAGAAAAGTTAGACTTTGTTGTTATTACAAATAATCGTGAAGATTTAGACGATTATAGTCATCATGATATTTTAGTTATTGAAGGACAATCCACAGAAGAAAATGTCCTCGACCACGCTGGAATCATGAAAGCCAAGGGTCTGATTTCTACCCTTGATACAGAAGTCGATAATATTGTTACAGTCCTAACCGCAAGGAATATGAATAAGGAAATATATATTATATCAAACGCTATAACAAAGTCAGGCAGTGATAAGCTAATGAAAGTTGGGGCTAATAAGACATTATCATCCACAGAAATTAGCGGCAAAAGAATGGCATCTCTCGTGATCAAACCAAATATTATTTCGTTCTTAGATGTAGTCACAAAAGTCGGTGATGTTGAGCTTGACCTTGAGGAAGTTATAGTCAGGAGTGGTTCCTACCTAGAAAATAAAAACCTAATAGAAGCACAAATCCCAAACAAAACTGGCCTAATAGTCCTAGCTATCAAAAAATTTGAAGATGGAAAAATGATTTTCAACCCTCACGGGTCCTACACTTTAAAAATAGGTGACGTTTTAATAGTCCTGGGACAAGAAGAACAAGTTGATAAATTAAGAAATTTGGGAGATGAAAGTAAATAAAAAAGTCAAAAGAAAAAGCCAAGTCAAAATCTTAGGAGAATTTAATTCCCATTTGAATTTGAACTTGGCTTTTTCTTTTAATTTTTACTTATTTTCGTTAGTATAAATTCTTTTCCCTTTTGGAGATATTGTTGGATAAGCTAGAAACTTATTTAAAGCTGCAAACATCTCTTCACTTGTCACATGTTCTAGCAAATCCGATTGGTCATGGACAATTTCTCCACTAAGCCCAAGTGCATCCACAAGGAAACATTCCCAAATCCTGTGTTTAGAAAGAATCTCCTTGGCTTCCCTATCTCCCAAATCGCTTAGGTGAATCTTGTTTTTTTCTTGAATTACTAGGCCATCATCCACTAGCTTTTTGATCATTTCGCTAACAGATGGTCTACTTATAGAAAAATAATCAGATATATTTTTATTGCTAGTATAGCCCTTATCTTTTGAAAGCCTGTATATAGCTTGAATGTAGTCTTGTCTGATAGAGTTCATCTTATA
Organism: Anaerococcus sp. C0059F3; assembly: GCF_056590475.1. Taxonomy (NCBI): domain Bacteria; kingdom Bacillati; phylum Bacillota; class Tissierellia; order Tissierellales; family Peptoniphilaceae; genus Anaerococcus; species Anaerococcus sp. C0059F3. The sequence goes on along the minus strand of NZ_JBWPWE010000017.1, from coordinate 12,258 downwards.
CCTCATAGTCCGTAATCTTTTATTAAACTTACATATAAGATTCTACCCTTTTCAGTTAGTTTATAAATACCTCCATCAACCTCAATCTTATTTTCAGAAATAAGGATTTGACTATATTTTTCAATATCTTCTTTTTTCCATGATAAGTGCCTATAAATTGTTGATAAGCCTAACTCTTCGCTAGCATCTTCTTGGGCTTGGTGGTTGCCAACGTGCATCAAAAATACGTCTTTTTTAAATTCCCTATGATTTTTCTTTCGAGTTAAGATTTTCATCAAAAATCCATTTTTATTAAATAAAAATGTAATTAGGAAACTTATGCCAGCCATAGTTGCAGACATACCTGACATTGACAAATTATAGTACATAGCTAAGACAAATCCAAGTATAGAATTTATTATAGCATATATAACTGAAATTATTATCATAGTTCTGAGATTTTTGCTTATAAGATATGCACTCGCTGCCGGAGCAATCAAAAAGGAGATTACTAAAATTGCCCCTACTGCCTCAAAGGCAACCACTGTCGTAAATGATGTTAAGGTCATTAGACCATAAAATAATAGCACTTCTGAAAATCCTGCAATCTTTGCAAATTCCGGATCAAAAGTAGTTAGTTTTAGTTCTTTAAAAAATACGACTATAAAACTTAAATTTATTAGCCCAATCACAGACATTTGCAAGAGGGATTTTGGTATCTCGTATCCTAAAAAGTTCATAGTATTTAAAGGCGCCATGATTACCTCACCCATTAAGACCACATCCACATCTAGGTGAACATTTCTCGCATACTTTGTAATAAGTATAACTGCCAGGGCAAAAAACATTGGAAAAACAATTCCTACTGCATCATCATTTTTGACAAGTTTGGTTTTGGATAAAGATTCTATGGATAACACAGTTATTATCCCAAATATCGCCGCTCCAAATACCAAGTAGACCGAAGTAATATCCTTAACTATGAAATAGGCTAGAACAATACCCAATAAGATTGAATGGCTAATTGCATCTGCTAGCATTGATAGCCTTCTTAAAACTAGGAATACTCCAATTAAAGAACAAGCTATGGCTGTCACAAGAAGAACTAAGAGGGTTTGATAATTAGATATAAAAGAATACCTTAAAAAATCAAGCATATTTTTTCCTCCCAAGCTGTTTTCTAATCCCTCTAGGTCCGATCAACATAGAAACTAGGGAAATAAAGCTCATTATCAAAATAATTGTAGATCCCGTACTCATCCCGTCATAAGCTGTGGATATATAGGTGCCGATAAAAGCTGATACCCCACCGCAAAGCCCTGCAATTATTAGCATTACATTGAATTTATCAGTCCATTGAAGGGCTGTAATTGCTGGCACTATGAGCATGGATGAAATCAAAATCGCCCCAACAAGCTTAAGGCCAGTTGTGATTAAAAGCATGGTTGCAAGGAGTATTACTGTGTTCATTATGCTAGGTTTTATGCCGATTGTTTTTGCATAGACTTCATCAAATACATAGACCTTTATTTCTTTATAAAAAGTTAATAAAAGCAATATTGAAAAAATTGATACAATAAAAATTATCTTAACATCATTTTTCATAATATATGAGGCCTGACCGAAAATATAGTTTTTTAGGCCAGATTGAGAAACACATGCATAAGTAGGATTACCTTGGATATAGGATTTTAAAACCATACCTAGTCCAAAAAAGCTCGATAATACGATAGCTAATGTCGCATCGAGGTCTATTTTTGAGTTATTTGCTATCATATCTATCAGGAAAAATGAAATAGCTCCAGCAATAGCCGCTCCAAGCAAAAGAACAAGGGGAGATTTTTCCATTGATAGCATAAAGGCAATAACAATTCCAGGATAAGTAGAGTGACCAATGGCATCTCCTATCAATGACTTGCCCTTTAAAACGCTTATAGATCCAATTATACCAGTAGCCATGGCAAGAATAACAGTACCAAGGGCCACTATTATAAAAGAATAATTTCTAAAAATATCCATAAACTTACCTCACAAAAGCCTTGTCTACATTTTCTTTTGTGAAAGTCTCGCTAACAGGACCTTGGGCAATGACTTTTTTATTTAAAATCACTATATGGTCAAAATATTTTTCAATGGTATTAAGGTCATGGTGGACAACTATGGAAGTTTTTCCCTTATTTTGAGAATCCTTCATAAAATCAAAAATAATTTTTTCTGTCACCTTATCCACACCTGCAAGAGGCTCATCCATAAAATATATGTCTGCATCTTGGCAAATGGCCCTAGCTATGAAAACTCTTTGCCTTTGGCCACCTGAGAGTTCTGAAATTTGCCTATCTTCAAATTCTTCCATACCAATTTTTTCTAAAGCTTTTCTAGCAATGTCGTAGTCTTCCTTGGTCGGTCTTTTTAGCCAACCAAGGTGGACATACCTGCCCATTAGCACAACATCTAAAACAGTTGTAGGAAAATCCCAATTTACTGAAGCAGTTTGTGGTATATAGGCAATTTTTTTCTTAACCTCTTCAAAGGACTTGCCCATGATAGTAACAGATCCTGATAATTTTTTCTGTAAATTAAGGATTCCCTTGATCAAGGTTGATTTGCCCGCCCCATTAGGGCCGATAATCGCTGTTATTGAATTATTTATTATATCTATATCATTATCCCAGAGGACCGGCTTATCAGCATAAGCTATTGTCATATCCTCTACTTTTATGATTACATCCTTCAAAATTCCACCTATTTCAAGTTTTCTACTATTAAATCAACATTGTGCTTGTACATATCAATATATGTGTCGCCAGCTTGGCCTACTGGTGCAAGAGAATCTGAGAAAAGTTCTTTGCCCTCACCTGAGACTACTTTTACATCAAAGCCCTTAGCCTTTACAGCTTCCTTTAATTTTTCCATCCTCATTGGGTCAGTTGTTGATTCTGCAAAAATCGCCTTGATTTTGTTTTCGACAATAAAGTTTACAGTATCTTCAATATCCTTATTTGCAACTTCGCTGTCTGTAGACACACCTTGTGGAGCCTTAACAGGAATGTTATAAGCTCTTGAAAAATAATTGAAAGCATCGTGTGGTGTAATCAAATACCTACTAGCTTCAGGAATGGAGTTTATTTTTTCCTTATTTTCCTTATCAAGTTCATCAAGCTTTGCAAGATAAGATTCTAGATTTTTCTCAATATTTTCTTTTTCTTCAGGAAGAAGTTTTTCTAAATCCTCAGCAGCGTTTTTTGTGGCTTCCTTGTAAAGTTTTATAGAAAACCAAAAGTGTGGGTCAACAACAACTTTTCCACCCTCTTCCATTTCACCAATATCTTCTTTTTTGAAAGTTCTAGAAACTGCAGAGCCTCTCTTCTCCAAAACATCAACCATCTTGCCCTCAAAATGAAGACCGTGATATAAAAGAAGATCAGCCTTTTTAATCTTTTCCAAATCTTGTGGTTTTGCAGTATATAGGTGTGGGTCTTCGCCAGCAGGAATAATTAATTCCTTATCAACCTTATCTCCAACCAAATTATCAACCATATCATACAAGAAAGAAGTTGTAACTGTAACTACCTTCTTGCCACCATCTTGATTAGCACCTTCTGATTCTGTATTCTTTTCGTTTTTTGAACAGGAACTAGCAATGATAAGCATTGCAAGGACCATTAATATTTTTTTAATTTTCATATTTCCTCCAATAAATTAATTCTAATTAAAAGTTAGGCATACCTAACTATTTATAGTATAGCCCCAGCTTTTATTTTTGTCAATTATTTTTTGATAATATTTATCATTTGATTGTAGTTGTAAGAAAAAATTCACATTATCTAGGAATTCAATTTTAAAACCTATGAAAAAGAGTCTTAAAAGACCTAATAATCTTAAAAGACTCTGCTATTATTGAAAAAACAAATATTAAATTTTATCATCGCTTCAACTTACGATTAAATTTAATAAATTTATTTAAGATACTTATTATATTTTAAATAAATTTTATGGATTAAATCTGAAAACTCTTCAGACTTTGACTCCATAAGTCCATGGCTGGTATTTTCCATAAGATACAATTCTTTTTCTGGCGCCTCTAGCTCATCAAAATATTCTCTCGCTAGTTTGTAATTAGCCTGATAATCCATATCACCATTAATATTTATATTGGGAACTTGATAAGTGTACTTTCCTTTTATGGAAAAATCCTTAAATTCATCTGACCTATAAAAATCAAAATATACTTTAATGTCTCTGCCAAAATAAGCAGCCCAATCTTTTATTGAGTAATTCGGATTGAATAAAAGAGTTGTAAAAAGATCATAATCTGAACCATCTTTCATCATATCGTATCCATATTTATTTAAAATTGTATTTTTTATTTTGATATTTTTCAAGTTGATTTCTTCAGGATTGTAAGTTTCTAATAGGTTCATATCTCCATGGTTATTTGCCGCCCATTTTATCGCCTCTTCTTTAAAAGCCTTTTCATTTTCTACAATATCAACTATTTGGCCAGTGCCAATATATAAATTATAATAATTAGGATAGGCTTGGACGAGATTTGCCCCATATAATGACCCCCAAGAATGACCCAGAATACTTATTTTATCAACTCCCAGATATTCTCTTAGAAATTCAGTCATTTCTTTGCCATCTTCCATAAAAATCTCTCTCGTTAGCTTTATATTATTTTGATTTTTATCATAACTTTTTCCACAATTTCTCTGATCCCAAGTCACAACTGTGAAAATATCCGCCCATTTTCTTGTGAAAGCATAATCAATTTCACTAGTAGCTGAGCCAGGCCCTCCGTGCAAATAAAGTAAAACTGGATTATTTATATCTTCACCATAAATGTTTATCCCCTACTTTGTTCCGTTAATTTCAACATACATCGACTCATTTATTCCACCCTTTGGCCTTGATTTATTAAAACACTTCCCCAAAATTGTAGTCCCAAAATCAAAAATATTGATATAAGCAAAATAGACAAAATTATTTTCAAAAATTTTTTCATAGTATTTTAAATTTCCCAAAACCTATACATTTCGAAACTAAGTATTACTAGAATCTGAGTCATAGCAAGAAGACTATTTATAAAAAACTTATATTTTTCTTTCTCACTAGCCTTGTTATAATATTTTCTAAATCCATTAAAAACAAAATATGCCATTAAAAAAATTAGAGGTAAAAATATTGCACTTTGAACCATGTATGAAGCCCTGATTCCAATATTTCCAGTACCATAGCCATGGCTAAGTCTAAAAAAAAATAATTAGCAAATTAATAAATGATATTGACATCAAAACAAAAATAAAATATGAATCCTTACGAATCTGCGCAAGATTCTTTAAATTTCTCTTATTTTTTATCTTCTCTTTAATCAAGCCCCTAGAATAACCTTCACCAAACCATATATGCCAGCAAGAATAAAAAACACCATAAATAAAATATTTGTAAGAGCCTTAGGTGTAGATATAAGAAAATCTGAAAATTGGATCTCAACTATCTCATTTTCTTCATACCACCAATTTCCCAAATCTTCTTCTCCATAGGAAGTTACTCCCAAAGCACTAATAAATTTTAGTGGTCCTGTCATTATCCCACGAGTATTTAAAAGAAGACCTTTAGGGAACATCCATTTTAATTTTAGTTAAGTCAGAATCTTTAAATTTATCAAAAATTAATTCATACATATCGTAATTATAAATAGTTTCATGGGCTTGATTAGTCATAAGAACCATTACAACCCCACTAATAGGATCAAATTGCAACATAGCTGAGCAATCAAAAGTATTACCCCCATGGCCAATAGTTTTAAGGCCATACTCACTTGCAAAAAAACCATAGAAATTTTTAGGAATCTCTGTTGGTCCGTAAAAACTTGTAGGAGTGTAAATCTTTTTTAGAGTGCTTTGATTTTTAAAAAGTGGAGAAAAATTATTATCACCAGAAGTAAGAGCACGAGCTAATTTTGCCAAATCGCCTATTGTGCCCATTGCACTGCCAGCAGGATAAAGATGAATATAATATATTCCAGGTCCTTCAATTTTTTCTCCCTTTGTGTCATAACATTTAAGCTTAAGTCTTTGATTTTTAACCCACTCATTATCATCAAATACAGGACTTATTGAGCTATGGTCCATCTTTAGAGGTCTAAAAATATTTTCATGAACATAATCTACATAATCCATACCTGAAACTCTCTCGACTATAAAACTCCAAGAGCCGCTCCCCAATTCGAATATCCTGTATGTTGGCCTGGCTCATAGATTTGCCTGGGTTGATTAGTGCTAAGAGTATCATCAAGGCTTTTTATTTCCGAAGGATCTGTAGTTTGGATAAAATATGTATCTTGGAAACCCGCCTTATGATTCATTAGATCTAAAATAGTAATTGGCTTGTCATAACTTAGATTATTGAGGAAATTATCTGGTAAATACTCCCTTATATCCCTATTTAAATCAATTTTATCAGCTTCATAAAGCTGCATAATAGAAACCCAAACTAATAGTTTAGAAATTGATCCCCACTCGTAAACAGAATCAAAATCAGCCTTAAGTCCAGCTTCCTTATCCAAATATCCAAAATAATTTTCATAAATAATTTGATTCCTGTCGTACACAATCACATTTAGACCATAAGTTGTATCCTTATTATTGCCTAAATAACTTTCTATCTCTTGTGGCAAATCTTCGTATTTTATTCCAGATGGTAAATATTTTTGTGCTTTACTCGCCAAACTAACTGGTCCAGAGATAATAATAAAAACTAAACTGAATATTAATGAATATACAAACGACTTTACTAGATTTTTCATAAAAACACCCCATTTTTCTTATAATTTTATAATAGAAGCAGATTCTATTTTTTATGTAAGAATAATATTAGGAATATATAAAGTTTTTAATTATAATAATTCTACTAAGATTCCCCTTTTTCCGTTTCAAGTTTAATTAAAACTTCTGTATGGGGTAAATATTTTATATCAGCCAAAACATTATCATAAGGTCCCCACTTTTCCTTTTCTCTATCGTATGTTTCTCCATTAATATCAAAGATTTTTATCTCGCCATTTTTTGTATATCCAATCAAATGATACTTTACAGAATATTCATTGTTGTAATCTCCCTCAAAGCTTACATAATCTAGCTTTATGGATTTTGGATTGTCAAGATATTCCAAATCTAGTATTGGTGCTTTTAATAAAAGATAAATACCCAGAACAGAAAAGACAAGACAAATCCACCAAATAATACTTGCTCGATCCCTCTCCCTAAAAAAATAGGTCGCAAAAAGTGTTGTACAAATAATCAAACTAATAAAAACTCGTAAAATGGCGTCACATATTAATCCTATTAAGCCCTCTCGATAGTAGCCATTAGAATTTTCTAAGATAAGATAAAAAGAAATTATCCCAATTACTCCAAGTATTATTAAGATAATTATAAAGATAATTATAAAGACAATCCTTCTTATTTCCAAATATTTCCTACGATTCATCTATATCTCCTGTATTATAAAATATTTTAGTTTTAATCCAAATCATCCTTCTTATCTAATTTCAATAAATATAAACAATAGAAAATAGCCACTATAATTGTAAGAATAATATAGATCCATTTTGTCACTTGGTTTTCTACACCAAATTTTGAAAAAGCATTTATTAGGCTATGGGCGATAATACAAGGAAATAGGCTGTTCCTTTTATAAAAAATAATAACCAAAATAAATCCCCAAGCAATGGCAAAAATTATTTGAACTAGGGTTTCTAGACTTGCTTGACCTGCAAAAAGATTAACAATATGACCAAGACCGAAAGTTATGCCAACTATAACTATAGCTTTTTTAGGCCCACTTTTTTCTTGCAAAGCCTTAAAAAGAAATCCACGAAAAATAATTTCCTCAATATAAGCAATAAGTATCATAGATAACACTGCCCATAGCTGTGAAAGTCCAGTATAAGATAAGCTAAATCCACCCCATAGATTCCCCGTTGCAAGAATCCAGACTGGAAGAAAATATAGATATCTTTTTGAATTTTTTGGATACTTATCTAAACCATATTTCTCAACCAGCTTATATTTCTTGATAAAAGTTGTAATTATAATAGATAACACAAGAAGAAATAAAAACATGAAGATACTAGCATCCCCAAATTTCCCCATAATTGGTGCAGCCAGCAAACAATAAATAAGGATCCAGAAAAGTGCAAAATTAAGCTCGTTTTTTTGATAAAGTTTATACATCGGCTTCCCCTAATTTTTTAAATATATGTTGAGTCTTAGTGTTATTTTCACTATACTTAGCAAAAATACTGGAGCTAGTTTGTATAAAAAATTTTACAAATTAAATAAAATTATTTATTGAATTTAAATATAAATATTAAAAAAATACACCCCAAAATCAAATTTAGATTAGGAATGTATTGAAAACTATATTAAATTTAATATTCACATATTATTTTTATTATTTTCCCTTTTCTATATTAATAAGGGCAAGATATATAGTTAAGGTAAACAAAAATACGGCGAATATTCCATATATTGGAATAGCTTGGACTATGCCTAGTTTAATTAATCCACATAAACAATATCCATAGATAGCAAACCAGAATATTATCAATGTCCAATCTTTATTCTTTGCCAACCTAATTTTTTCTCGATTTCTCATTAACTCGGCTAATAATTTTATAAAAATAAATGTCCGTAAAAGACAAAATGCAATGCAGGAGAACCATTCATCACTTATTTTATCTAGGAAAAGGGCAAGATAAGAACAGATTCCTACAAAAATCACTCCACCAGATCCGATTAAAAGTGACTTGCCTAGATTTATTTTTGACTTGTTATTTTTCTTTTCCCAACTTTTTAAGGTCATGTAGACTATGAATGGGACTTCAAACATATAGCCCAGGAAATTGACCCAAATTACTGACATAAACATATGGTGGTTGATTGCTAGATTTATTTCTCGACCGTCCCAGACCCAGAATCCACCGTCTAACCTAATCGCAACAACGTCCAGCAGCAGATCCATGCTTACTATTAGCCAACCAGCGAATAGGGCTGTCATTAATTTATTAAAATGAAATTTTCTCGCAATTCTTAGGGCACATACTGTTATCCCACCCCACATGAGTCCTCCAAAAAATGGAAATTGATAGGGCCTGAAGCCTATGCTTATGAAAAAATCGTCGCTGTAATGGTAAATATCAGTTAGCCTTACAGCCAAAAGTTCCAAGGAAAATCCTGCCAAGGCGCCTGATATCAAGAGTCCCAATTCCATATAATTTTTAGATTTATAAATGTCTACAACCAGTAATATGACTATAAAATAACAAATCAGCTCAAAACTATTTATCCAATTCATTTTAACTTCCCTTATTTAATTAATTATGGTCTAAAATATGTTCTTTGCTTAAAAGAAAATCTCTGTGCTCATGCCTATGTCTTCCATTCTTTATAAAGTGTTCGTGATCGTGAGCGTGGCTTATCTTATGGGTATGGATTCTTCCATTATGAAAATGTACTATTAAATGGTTATGGGTATGGTTGTGGTGTTTTGCCATGGTGTCTTTGACTACAAAAATTGTCCCAACAATCATGAGGCTAAGTCCAATAAAATACATAGGGGTTAATTTTTCGCCATTGATCAGAAAGGACAATAAGGCTCCTATAAAAGGTGCCACTGCATAATAAGCACTGGTTTTGGCAGCTCCCAAATCTCTTTGGGCTCTTATATAAAGAAAAATACTAAGTCCATAAGCCACAAAACCTAAAAGCATTACCAAAATAATATATTTTATAGGCGGGAATTTCTCTCCAATAAAAAGACCAATTAGAAGAGAGCCTCCTCCCGAAAATATTCCCTTTAGTAAAACAATTTGATAGGTAGACTTATCTGCAATTTTTCTAGTGCAGTTGTTTTCTAATCCCCAGGATGATGTAGCGAGAATTACAAAAATAGATCCAATAGAAAACTTAAAGCTATCAGCTCCTTCAAAGGATAATAAAATACATGATGAGCTAATAAAACCTATAGCTATCCAAAGTCTTGCTGAAACTTTTTCCTTAAATATAAATAAGGCTATAAGGGTTGTCGCTACAATTTCAAAATTGCCCAATAAAGATGCGTTTGATGCTGTCCCATACTCGATTCCTAGCATGAGAAATATCGGTGCCACAATGTCTAGGACTATCATGCCTAGGCTGTAAGGCAAGTCTTCCCTTCCTAGTCTAGTATTTTTATTTTCGTCCTTATAGTGAAATAAATATATTATTCCAACCCCTAGGCCAGCACCTAGGTATAAGAATCCCGCCATGAATGTAGGCCCAACATTATCAAGTAGGACTTTTGAAAATGGTGTGCTTATGGCATAAAATATTGCTGCTAATAGGGCGAGTAAGATTGGCCATAGTTTACTTTCTCTATTTACAATATTATTTTTTTCTAGCATGTAAATAATCCCCCATTTTCTTGAAAATATACTAGTATCACTAAATATTTTACCTTTTTAGAAAAAATAGGGGATTTTTTATTTACTTATTTATCAAAATGATTTTCGTAGTTTGAAATCAAGAGCCTAAGTCTTTGAACTTCGTCTTTTAAAAGATCCCTTCCTACATCTGTAATGATGTAGTGTTTACCTTTTTGGTCCGCTTCGACCCTTTTTATCAAATTATTTTCTAGAAATTGGGCAAGGAGAGCATAGAGTGTGCCAGGTGCTAGGGATACCCTGCCCTTAGTTATCTCCTCTACCCATGATGTGATTTCTGCCCCATTTCTCACTTCTCCCAGGGCTAAGAGAGTGAAATACATTGGTTCTGTTAAGGTTTGAAATTGATCTCTTGCCATTATTTTGCCTCGAGTATCTTTTCTATATCTTTTGTGACTTTTTCATCATAGATATTTCCATCAACTTCTAAAACTGTATTTCCATTTAAAATCAAATAGGAATCCTCATCAGCAAGGCTGTAAGTCTTATCATAAGCAAAATCTTTCGAAATATCTTTTACAAATTCTGCCCTATATGGGTGGTTTTTAGCATTTTTAAGAATTCTATTGAATAAATCTTCTGCAAGCCCTTCAGAATTTACAACAGTTTTTCTTATATCAAGGTCATGAGATTTTGCTCTAAAATCTTCACAACTTTCCGCTAAGAAACTTGTAGATTCTTTCCTTACAGAAAAACCAGCTATTTCTTTTGTTTGTAAGTCATCTTTTAATGCAAGCTTAGCAAACATACCAAAATTAGATACGCTAAAAACTATAAACATTATTACTGGTATTAAGGCAAACAAGAATTTTTTCTGTCCTTTTTGTGCATCCATAAGTTTTACTTTTTTAATAAAGTAAGAGATAAGAATAACCATAATAATTATTGGAATCACGGAAATAAGTATTGTTAGTCCATAACCCATTCCTAGCTGATTTATTAATAATGCAATCCAAGACAAAATTATTAACACTATTGATAATAAAGGTAGTAAAGCTTGTAACTTTCCTATTCCCAGCCTAGAAAATTTCAAATTTTTTATTAATTGTACTTCCTTATTTCTCCTCTTAAAACTTATATAATCTCCCAAAGATAAGAGTGATAATATGAGAAATAAACTAACAGCTGGTGCCATAAAAAATGGAAAATTAGAGTAGTATATTTCACTTGATCTTAAACGAGCAATGCTGGATAGAGCCATAAAGCCAAAAACAAGAAGATTCAAGCTTATTGTAATTAATTCTCCCTTAATACCTTTATTTAAAATCTCAATTTCGTAATAATCATCATTATAGAGTGAATTTGAGCCATTCTCATCAACCTGATATAGGTTCATATTAAAACTTCTATCAACAATATGCCAACCATATTCTTCTGCCATCTGGTCATAGTCTTTGAGTTCTTCCTTAGAAAACTTAACATACCAAGTCTCGTTAGGGGCAATTGTAAATTGGTATTTTATATCAGCTGGCTCACTTTTTTTAAACTTATGGACAAAAGGAAGTGGAATTTTTTCTATTTGCCAACCTTCCTTCGCCATCTCTTCATACCATTGTGCCATTGGTCCGAAATTTGTATAAGATAAAAATCTAAACTTGAGCATTTTGTGCCTCCTTTAAAATATCGAGTTTCGATATTCGTTAATTTAATTATATATCGATACTCGATACTTGTCAATAAAATTTAAAAATTTCATTTAAAAAACCACCTAATTTTTGAACTGACCCCCAAAAGTTAGACCTAAAAACTAACTAAAGGAGGTCAGTTTTTTAATGGCAAAATATAGCACAGAA
>NZ_JBWPWE010000016.1:0-41517 GCF_056590475.1 Anaerococcus sp. C0059F3 | reverse complement strand
TCGACTTGCATGTGTTATGCACGCCGCCAGCGTTAATCCTGAGCCAGGATCAAACTCTCATTAAAAATTTGTAATGAAAGTCATTTTATTCTGACTCTGTCATTTACATCTGACTTAATATCAAATGCGTGATTTAAAATTCTTTTTCAAGAATCATTTTTGTAAAGAAATTAACTAGGTTAATAGTTGTTTCATTTACGATTTTTTGATCAATTAAGATCATCAAAAATCATTGATATTTATTTGTTTGAAATGCTTTTGCATTTCTGGTTCAGTGTCTGGCACTTTTCGTGTGCTGACTCTAATATAGTACCACACGTTTTTTATCCTGTCAAGCTTTTTTATCATTTTTTTATGATTTTTTTCACTTTGAACAAGTTTCTCTCTTGCCGACATTTAATACTATAACATCCAAAAAGTTCTTTGTCAAATATTTTTTTAAAAAATTTCATTATAAATTAAAAAAGCCCATTTTCTGGGCTTTTTATAATTTGTAGTGTGTTTTTATGATTTGAAGGTTTTCTTTTATCTCTTCTGTTAGGTCATCATAAGTTAGGAGTTCTTCTATATCTTCTTTGGCCTTTTCCTTATTTCCCAAAACAAGATTTATTTGTATCTTGTTGTAGGTCATCCTTGGGTCTTGTGGATATTTTTTAAGTCCTTGTCCTATGATTCCTAAGGCTTCTATTTCTTTTTTATTTAAATACAAGCTTATGGCATAGTCGTTGTATAGCTCCCTGAAGTCTGCATTTAGGTCTAGGGAATTTTCAAAGGCCATTATTGAATTTTCATATTGGCCAAGGTTTTGATAGGCTACTCCTAAATAATAATAGGCATCTGCCCTTTTTGTTTTTGATAGGAGTTTTGTTAGGGTTCTTACTGCCTGGTCATAATTGCTTTTTCCTATATAATAGAGGGCTTGTTCTATTTCTGCATTATCATCAATGGTCATTAGCTTATTTCTGATGTCATTTTTGGCCATTTCGTTATCTGTTAGCCTTAAGGCATTATTATAATATGACCTAGCCTTGATGTATTCACCGAGATTAGCGTAGATATTTCCAAGTTCATAATATGAAAGCTTGAAGTTTTCGTCATATTTTAGGATTTCTTGGAGAATTCTTAAAGCTTCTTTTACAAAGGCATTTTTGTACTCTCCGTCATCTTCATAGGCGATTGGCCAAAGGAGTCTGGCATATAAATAGGCATTGTATTTATTTTCAGGCTCTAAAATATATCCTGCCCTTGCCATTAAAAGTGCCTTTGTTCTGTCAGTTTCTTCGTAGTTTACTGACTTATTGGCTGTATAATCGCCAAGGTTTTTTAGATATTTCTTTAGAATCTTTTCGTAGTCTTTCCTATATATAAAATTAGGATCAATGGCTATATTTAAAAGCATGGCTTCTAGGATTATTTCTAGATTTATCTCGCTTGCAAAATCTCCAGACTGGATTCCTTCTTTCATATCTTCCATATATATAGGAAGGGAAATGCCCTTAAGGTCCACGTTTGGACTTTCATCTCTCAATTCTATATAGGCAAGCCTATCTGTATATTTTATAAAATATCCATCTAAGATATTCATTAGCACCACCCCATGAACTTTCTTTGTCTGTAGGAGTGTTCATTTAAATGTTTGAACAAAATACCCCTAAAGAGCATAAAGCCAGTGTGGATTGCGCCAATTATAAGGCAAGCAATGATTTTATCGATTCCCATTGGTTGGCCAATAGAAAATCTCATGCTTAGGTAAAATTCAACGCCAATAAATATTAGACTATAAAGGCCGTAGTGGAGGATGTTGTTTTTCACAAAGTTTACTGATTCAACTATTGCATTTACCCCACTTCTGCCGTTTAGGTAAATTTGCTCATAAATTGATGATAAAAGGATTTGGATAACTATTGTTACTATAATCCTCGCTCTTACTGGGAAGTTTACCATAAGGAGGTTGACAAACATTTCTAAGAGATAGACCCAAAACATAGTCTCTATCATTGGTCCAAAGAAATTTCCCACAGCATTTTCTAAAGAAGACTTGCCGGTATTTCCAAATTTTACGACTGATACAAGGCTTTGGACTACAAAGCAGGATATGATTACTCCTATGAAGTAATTTACAATTCCGCCTATAGTCCCGCCTATGACGCCAAAATTAAATTGGTTGTTTTCAAAGATTGTATTTATTAGGACGAAAATGAAGACCATATAAGACTTGTTAATCTTTTTTATAGTTTCCTTAAAAGCTATTTTAGATACAAGTAAAAAGTCTTTAATTTTGTTCATTTACATCTTCTCCACAGTTCTAATTCCAAGTAGACCTAGGGCTGTTTTGATAACTATTGCTGTTACATAGGCTAGGGCTAGTCTTTCTTCCTTTAGTTTTTCGTCTTCTACCATAATCTTTGATGAGTTGTAGAATTTGTTAAAGCTCTTGGCTATGTCTGTTAGGTGTCTTGTGATAAGTGATGGTTCGTATTTTTCCTTTGCTTTTATAACCACATCTTCAAATCCAGCTAGTTTTTTAACTAGGGTGAATTCTTCATCACTTGTGATTTTTTCAATATCTAGCGGTTTGATTTCGTCAATGCCAGCCTTTCTTAGGACGGATTTTGCCCTTGCATAGGTGTATTGAACGTAAGGTCCTGTCTCACCGTCAAAGTTTAGGACTTCGTCCCAGTCAAATACGTAATCTTTGATCCTGTTATTATAAAGTTCTTGGAATTTAACAGCGCCGATACCAACTATTCTTGATACTTCGTCGATGTCATCAACTGTGTCTTCACGGTTTTCCATAATTTCACGAGTCTTATCGATTGCCTTATTTAGAACATCTTCTAAGAAAACAACCTGACCCTTCCTTGTTGATAGGGTTTGGTCTTTTAGACTTACCATACCAAAGGAAATGTGCTTACATCCTTTGTAGAGGTCGTAGCCCATTAATTCAAGGATTCTCCAAAGTTGTTGGAAGTGGAGATTTTGTTGGGTTGCTACAACGTAGAGGTTTTCGTCAAAGTTGTATTCTTTTTTTCTATTTATAGCTGTTGCTATATCTCTTGTAATATAGGCAGATGAACCATTTGACTTGATTATAATTGATGGTGGTAGGTCAAACTCTGAAAGATCTATAATTTGTGCCCCATCGCTTTCTACAAGGAGGTTTTTCTCCTTTAATTCTTCTAAAATCGCTGGCATGTATTCTGAATAATAAGCCTCGCCCTTGTAATTATCAAAGTCTATGTCAAGGAGTTTATAAACCCTGTCAAATTCATTGAAGGAAATTTCCTTAAACCAAGACCAGAGTCTAGTAGCTTCTTCTTCACCTTCTTCGAGGTTTTTAAATTCTTGGCGGGCTACTTCCATCATTTCTTCGTTTTCACTTGCTTCTGTGTTATATCTAACGTAGAGGTTTAAAAGTTCTTGAATTGGGTTGGCATTTAATTTTTCGTCATCTCCCCAAAGCTTATAGGCTGCAATCATGGTTCCAAATTGGGTGCCGTAATCACCTATATAGTTGGTTGCTATTGTATTATAACCCAAAAATTCGTGGATATTCCTAAGGGCATCACCGATTACAGTTGACCTGATGTGACCAATATGGAATGGTTTTGCAATATTTACTGAAGAAAATTCTACAATTGCAGTCTTTCCCTTACCCATTTCAGATTTGCCGAAGTTTTCTTTTTTCTCTATGATTGTGTTTATAACTTGGTTTTCAAAATTTTTCCTATCTAAGAAAAAGTTTATATAAGGGCCAA
The DNA here is from genome assembly GCF_056590475.1 of Anaerococcus sp. C0059F3. Lineage (NCBI taxonomy): Bacteria > Bacillati > Bacillota > Tissierellia > Tissierellales > Peptoniphilaceae > Anaerococcus > Anaerococcus sp. C0059F3. Next base: position 37,759 of record NZ_JBWPWE010000016.1, on the reverse strand, counting down.
CGTTTTTAACTTCAGCAAAATCTTCAAGATTTAATGTGCTAGCAAGTTCTGTTGCTATTTGGGCTGGATTTTTCCTTAAAGTTTTTGCAAGTTGGAAACAAGGAAATGAATAATCTCCCATGTTTTCTTGAGGTGGAATTTCTATTAATTGGTAAATCTCATCTTTAGATAGGCCTAATTCTTTGTCTTCTAATTTTTCAGCAATAATCTCTTTGTAATCTTTCATTTTTCCTCCTTAGGCAAATTTGACAATTGTAACGCCGTAACCGCCTTCTTCGTCATCTCCAAACCTATAAGATTTTATTCTCTTATCTGTTTTTAAATTTTCACTTACACCCTTGATGAGGGCTCCTGTACCCTTGCCATGGATGATTTTCGCCTGGTCAAGCCCAGCAAGCATGGCATCATCAAGGTATTTATCAAGGTTTCTCATGGCTTCGTCATATCTTTGCCCTCTTAAATCTAAGCTTGCAGAAATATTCATAGCCTTTTTAACACTATACACCTTCTTGATGTTTTTCTCAGTTTGGTTTTCGCCTTCAATCTTCTTGACGTTCTTAATATTTGAGTCCATCTTGAGAATACCCATCTGAACTTTGATATTACCCTTAGCATCTGGTGCCTCAATAACTTCTGCCTTTTCATTTAAGCCTGCTATTATAACCATATCTCCGATTTTTAACTCTTCCGGAGCATCCTTTGATCTTTTTTGGCCGAACTTGTCTTCTTCCCTTTCTATATAGGAATCCTTGTATTTGTTCCTAATTTTGTTTAGGGACCTATCAATGTCGCTAGTGTTTGCATTTTTAGACCTTTTGGCCTCTTTGAGCATGGCCTGGCTTTCCTTGTTGGCCTTATCAAGAATTTGGTTGGCCTTTTCTTCGGCCTCTCTTATAATTTCCTCTTTGATTTCGTCTATTTCTTTAGACTTATTTCTAAGTTTATCCTTGATAGATTGGATTTCACGCCTATAGGCTTCAATTTCCTTGTTTTTCGCTTCCATCTGGTACTTATCGTCTTCAATTTGTTCTAAGATTTTATTGAAGTTTTTTGTATCTTCGCCAATCAGGCTTTTTGCTTTATTTAATATATCATCTGAAAGGCCAAGTCTTTTTGAAATTTCAAATGCATTTGACTTTCCAGGTGTGCCTATCTCTAGCTTGTAGGTTGGAGAAAGGGTGTTGACGTTAAATTCAACTGAGGCGTTCATTACCTTTTCATTTTCCATGGCGTAATATTTGAGTTCGCTATAATGGGTTGTGGCAAAGGTCATAACTTCTTTTTCTGTTAGATGGGAAAGAATTGAAATCGCAAGGGCAGCTCCCTCGATTGGGTCAGTTCCAGATCCAATTTCATCAAGTAAAACCAAGGAATTGTCTGTCACATTATTTAGGATATCCACAATATTTGTAAGGGATGCAGAAAAGGTTGAAAGACTCATTTCAATTGACTGCTTATCACCTATATCTAAAAATACATCATCAAAAACATTTACTGTAGATCCCTCTTCTGCCGGAATAAAAAGGGCTGTTTGGGCCATCAAAGTAATTAAACCAACAGTTTTTAGGGAAACTGTCTTACCCCCTGTGTTTGGTCCTGTGATAATTAAGGTAGTATAATCTCCACCAATGGCAACATCTATCGGCACAACCTTGCCTGGTAGAAGTGGATGGATTGCGCCCTTAATATTTATAATTTTTTGATCATTGAGCTTTGGCAAAGAATAGTCGTTTTCAAGGCCAAATTTTGCCTTGGCTTGGAGAAAATCTATCCTTGAGATTATTTTTTGGTTTTCCAAAATCTCTACATCAAATTTTTCAGCAAACCTTGATAGCCTATCAAGAATTCTTCTAATTTCCGCTTCTTCTTTTAATTCTAAATCCTTGTATTGGTTGTTAAGCTCAACTATGGCTGATGGTTCGATAAATAGGGTATTGCCTGAAGCCGACTTGTCGTGGACAATACCGTTAATTACTGAACGCTTGTTGGTTTTTATCGGAACAACATACCTGCCGTCTCTTACAGAAACAACCTTGTCTTGGAGGGCATCCTCGTATTTAGAAGAAGTTACATAGGAATTAAGTTTGTTTTTTATTTCCTCTTCCTTGCGTCTGAGGCTCCTTCTGATTGACAAAAGCTCTCTTGAAGCACTATCTGCAATTTCTTCCTCATTTAAAATCGATCTGTCAATTTCATCCTTGAGAAACTCATTAGTTGAAACCCTATCAAAAAGGTCTGAAATATAAGGGTCTTCGATATTTTTGCTATATTCTTTTAAATATTCTGAAACTCTCAAAAGGCTTAAAATTTTCAAAAGGTCAACTGGGTCGAGAATCCCATTTCTCTTGATATAGCCAACTATTTCTGTAAAATCATAAAGGCCAAAAATGTCAATATTCCCATTTCTGGCAATTACCTTTGCCATGGCACCAGTTTTTTCAAGCTCATCTTCTAGATATTCCATATCTGTGGATGGTCTTAAATCTAAGATTTGTTTTTTGACCAGGCCTGAGCGTGCCATTGCCGAAAGCTTTTCTAAAATTTTTTCGTATTCTAAAACTTCTAGGCTTTTTGCCTGCATTAAATAACTCCTCTTTCGTAATTTAGCTTGTCTTTATAAGATTTATTTTTATAAGCAATGATCTCCTCATCAGAAAAAACTGAAACAAGCATTGAAACCCCATTATCAAATAAATTTTCATCAAATCCTGCAGGATTAAATGGATATATTTTTGTAAGCGAATCCCTTCTTACAAGTTTCATCCTATCTCCATTAATAGATACAAATTCGCTATCCCTAAATTTACAAGTCTCACAGCCCCTTAAACCACATTTTTTTATGGTTGAAAATGGGCAATGGACCATATTCATTAGTTCAATTCTACCAAAAGATAAGGCTTCCACTTGGTATCTTTGGGCGTTTTTATTTATATTTGCAAGGGTATTTTCAACTGAAGACTCGATTTTTTCTGCAAAATCCGAATAAAAATCAAAGGCATAGGAATTTATAACGTTTAAATACCTGCCAATCCTTATTTTTATGCCCGCTTCTTTGAAATCCTTAATAAAATCCAAATCCCTATAATTATTAAAAATCACACCCTCGATGGAATTAGCCTTTATATATGAAATCAAGTCATCAATTTCATAGTCCATATGACTGTCAAGATTTAAATACAAAGAAAAATCCTTATATTTTGGGTCGTATGATTTTATGTAGACCTTATCAAATTCTTTTAGAAGACTTGGATTTATATCATTTGTCATAAGTTCAATATTTTTTTCAAGATTTTTCGTGCTTGGGTCTTCAAGTTTTGGTTTTACTATTTTTATCGCTTGCCTTTTGTATTTTCCTGCAATTTTTCCCTTTAAAAGTTCAATCGCATCTCGCCTTAATTGATTTATGTCTTTTTTTCTTAGGAAAATTCCTTGATCTAATTTGATTTCAATATCAATGGGCTTAAAAATTTCATCCTTGAACCTGTCAAGATTATCTCTGATGCTTGCTTCATCCAGAGAAATATTTTGAGCAGACTCAATTTGATTTTCACCGAAAGCAACAACTTCCATATCTTTATAAGATATTTTAAGTCGAGGTTCTTGGCCAAGTTTTCCTTCAAAATAAAGGCTAACCGGCAAATTTTGATACGACTTAAGTCCCTCTTCCAGATCATCTTTGATATTTTCTGCATTTAGCATTAAAATATCAGAATTTAACTTGGCATCCTTGTACTTATCAAGGAAAATTACCTGACCTTTCTTGTAATCTTCTGTCAAAGTCAGAGGTAATTTCTTATCCCTATCTGTTGTAACTTGGAGATTATCTCCCTTGTGAAGGTCTGAATTAGCAATAAAAGCTTTTTTGTTTTTTATTAAGTCAACAATTCCTACAGACCTGTGCTTAATATCCCCTTCTTTAAGGATATAGTCACGTCTTTGGTCGAAAATGAAACCTTTTGTATAACCCCTGTTTGAAATATCTCTTAGTTTTTCGCTATCATAATACTTGCCATTTACCTTTTTCTTATAGGCTAGGACTGAGTTATAGACATATTCAGGACTCTTCATCCTGCCTTCGATTTTAAGGCAATCAATACCGAGCTCCAACAAGGAGTCGAGATTGTCAATGACATTTAGGTCTTTCATATTTAGGTAATAATCATCGCCGTAAACTTTTCCATTATTTATAAGTTGATATTTTTGCCTGCAAGGTCCAGCGCACCTGCCCCTGTTGGCAGACCTCTGTCCAAAATAAGAACTCATCAAACATTCACCCGAATAGGAAACACAAAGTGACCCATGGACAAAAACTTCCTTTTCACAAGGAAGTTTTGCTATTTTTCTGATTTCTTCTATTGGTGTCTCACGGGCAATTACAATTCTTCTAAAACCCAAATCCATTAGGGCCTTGGCTCCGTGATAGTCTTTTACTGCCATCTGGGTTGAAGCGTGAAAATCAAGACCTGGCATCTGATCTCTTATGATTGAATAAAAACCAATATCCTGAATCAAAATCCCGTCAACTCCGTATTGATAGAGTTTTTCTATATAGGAAATAGCCTTATCAATTTCAGAATCCTTGATAAGGGTATTCATGGTTATGAAAACTTTCCTATCGAAATAATGGATATAGTCTATGACTTCCTCAATATTATCTATTGTGAAATTTTCCGCATAGGCTCTAGCGCCGAAATCGTCAAGGGCTAGATAAAAAGCATCCGCCCCTGCTGCAATTCCTGCATAAAGCATATCCATGTTACCAACTGGTGCTAGGATTTCAGTATTAATCATCAATTTTTCCCTTCAAAATTTCATTTTCCTTGGTAAGGTCCATGGCTTGCTTTTGGAGGGCCTTGATTTTCTCCCTTAATTTGTCAGCATCATTTTCTGCCTTGGTTAGGCTTATTATCTCTGCATCCTTTTCTTGGAGAAGAATTTTTAAATCTTTTAGCTCTTCTTTCTTCTCTTCAAGGTCTGTCTTGTAGGTTCCGTATTCGTTTTTAAAGGTTTCTAGCTCATCTTTTAAGGCTGGGAAATTTTCTATAGCCTCTTTATTTTCCTCGTAATATTGCCTAAAGGATTCCTTATCCTTAAAATATTCATCAGCTATATTAAGACTAGCCAAAATAAGCTGCCTATCAAAAGTGAGCTTATCAGATTTTACATCTTTAATCTTGCCGTCAACATAAGCTGCTATTTTTTCTATACTCTCTTTTGATTCTTTGGTTACAAGAGGATATTTTACACCGTCAATTTTAACTTCAAGTCTAAGTTCGCTCACTTTTTTCTCCTATCCACGTAATACTATGTTTTTCGCCTTTAATTCTTCAAGGATACTTTCTTCCACACCCTTGATATCTTCTTCCTTTAGGGTCCTGTCGGCTTTTCTATACCAAACCCTATAAGAAATTGATTTTTGATCATCGGCAATTCCCTTGCCTGTGTAAATATCAAATAATTCTATCTTGTAAAGAAGGTCACCGGCTTTTTCTTTCATGATATTTTCAATCAATTCTGATTCCACATCCCTGTCAGCAACAAAGGAATAGTCACGTTCTATAGCTGGGAATTTTGGAATTTGCTTATATTTTTTATCAGTAATTCTAGATTGGGCAATCTGGCTTAAGTTGATTTCTAAGATGATTGCACCCTTGTTTATATTATACTCTTCACGCACTTCATAGGAAATCTCGCCAATCACGCCGATTTTTTCGCCGTCAAAGTAGATATCAGCGCACCTACCAGCGTGGAAGGCATAAAGATTTTCGTTTGCCTTGTATGAAAAACCAGTAAAACCTATATTTCTCATAGCTTCTGTAAAGAAATCTTTCATATCATAGAAAGAATAGTCTCCATAAAGACCCATGGTTAGGGTGAGATTTTCTTTTGGAAGCTGATCATTTGTCTTTTCAAAAGTCCTGTCAAGTTCGAAAAATCTCATATCTTTTTGGCCATACTTGATATTTTTTGCGATAACATCAAGCATATTGGCTATTTGAGTTGTCCTCATAACTGAGAAATCTTCGCCAAGTGGGTTTATTAAGCTGATATAGTCCCTAAGTTTTGAATCTTTGGCAATGCCTAACCTGTCATATTCTCTTGGTGAAATGAAAGAATAGGTTGCAAGTTCTGAGAATTTTTGGCCCACAAGTTTGTGTTTTAAATCATCCCTTAGAAGTCTCATTTCTGATCTCTCGCCTTTTTTAAGAGAAGATACAAGTGGTTTTGATTCAATCTTACCCATACCGTAAAGTCTTACAACTTCTTCTATAAGGTCAGCTTCGATAGAAATGTCATTTCTAAAGTAAGGAGCTTTTGCTAAAATAGTGTCTTCGTCTATATCCTTAACTTCAAATTCCAATAATTCTAAGTTTTTGATTGCCTCTTCTTTGGTAAATTTAACACCAGTTAGAGCATTTAACCTAGTTATTCTAAGTTTAACTTCCTTATTATCATTTTCTTTTTTGCCTACGTCAAAAGATCCACCTATAATTGTACCTATGCCAAGTTCTTCAATTAATTTCATAACTCTTTTTGAGGCTATCTCTGGAGTTTCAACCGCTACTCCCTTTTCAAAACGAGAACTTGCCTCACTTCTAAGATTGAGTTTCTTGGATGTATCTCTGATATTATCAGCGTCAAAACTTGCCGCCTCTAGGAGGATATTTTTAGTATCATTTGTAATTTCAGAATCAAAACCTCCCATTACTCCTGCAAGGCCAATGGCTTCCTTATCATCAGCAATAACAAGCATAGATGGATCAAGTTTTCTTTCTTCGCCATCAAGGGTTTTAATAACTTCACCCTCTTTAGCATCTCTTACTATAATTTTTTTGCCAGCTAGCCTATCAAGGTCATAGGCATGGAGAGGTTGGCCAGTTTCAAGCATAACAAAGTTTGTAATATCAACGATATTATTAATTGGTCTCACACCTGCAAGCATCAAGTAATTTTGTAGCCATTGAGGAGATTTTTCAATCTTGACATCTTTTACAACTCTTGCGGTAAATCTCAAACATGAATCACTTTTGACTTCTACTCCATTTGCGTAGTCATTTATATCTTCTCCATTTGTTGAATATTCTAATGAAGGATAAGTGATTTTCTCTCCAAAACTTGCCGCAGTTTCTCTTGCCATACCTATTATAGATAAGCAATCTGACCTGTTTGGAGTGATTTCATATTCTATGACTGGAGTGTTTGAAAAGAGAACTTCTGAAGCTGGTGTTCCTGGTCTAAATTCTCCAGCTAAAACAATTACTCCTTCTCTTAATTCTTTTGGAATTACAGAATCATCATAGCCAAGCTCGCTATAAGCTGTAAGCATGCCTTGGCTTACAATGCCAAAAAAGTCATGGTCTTCGATAAGAGTTCCATTATCCATCTTTGTGCCAGATGTGATTACTGGTAGGAAGTCTCCTTTTTTTGTATTTTTAGCATTTGTTATAATTGTAATTGGCTCATTTTTTCCAACATCAATTGTTAAAACTTTTAATCTGTCTGCATCTGGATGATCTTTTTGTTCTAGGACATGGCCTACAACAATGCCTTCAAGGTCAGATGTATGGATTGTAACTTCTTCTACGTGTGATCCAGTTTCAGAAAGTCTGTCTGTGATTGTTTTTAAATCTTTATCTATTTTTATATAATCTTTTTGCCATATTAAAGGTACTAACATTTTTCCTCCTAAAACTGTTCTATAAATCTCTTGTCGTTATCGTAAAGTAGTCTGATGTCATCAAGGCCGTATTTTACCATAGCAATCCTGTCAACTCCAAGACCAAAGGCGAAACCAGTGTATTTTTCGCTATCAATTCCGCAAGCTTCAAGGACATTAGGATGAACCATGCCGCCACCTAATAATTCCATTGACCAACCAGTATTTCCACAAGCTGGGCAACCCTCGCCCATACAAATAGGACAAGTCACGTCTACTTCTAGAGATGGCTCGGTGAATGGGAAGTGGTGAGGTCTATATCTTAGACTCATCTTATCGCCAAACATTTCCTTGATAAATGTCTCAAGAGTTGCCTTAAGATTTGCCATTGAGACGTTTTCATCAACTACAAGACATTCTAGCTGGTGGAACATTGGTGAGTGGGTTGCGTCAACTTCATCATTCCTAAAAACCCTACCGGCAGAAACCATCTTGATTGGAAGTTTGCCCTCATTCATTACCCTAATTTGCATAGAAGAAGTGTGAGGTCTTAATAAAACCTCGTCATTTATATAAAAAGTATCTGATGTGGACCTAGCTGGATGGTTTTTGGGACTGTTTAGGTCGTCAAAAACATATTTAACAGTATCAACTTCAGGGCCCGCCACAACATCAAAACCCATATTTTGGAAAATTGTTTCAAGTTCTTCCATCGTTTGGTTTATAACTGCGAGATGGCCTGATTCATACTTGTCAAAATGAGCTGTTACGTCTATTTTTTCAGCTTTGATCTTTTCTTTTAATAAGTCTCTTTTGATTATTTCATTTTTATCTGCAAGAAGGTTTTCAATTTCCTTGCTAGTTTGGTTTATTAACTTACCCGCACTTGGTTTTTCTTCATTAGGTAATTTTGCTATTGACTTTTTAAGGTCAGTAATAGTTCCTTTCTTACCTAAAAATTTTATCCTGAGTTCTTCTAGGGCCTCTAAGGTCTCTGCTTTTTCTATTTCAGTCTTGGCAGTTTCTAAGACTTGCTTTAAATTTTCTTCCATTTTTCCTCCAAATAAAAAAATCCGTCCTCTACAAAGGACAGATATAGCTCTGCGGTACCACCTTAATTGATTTATAAATAAATCCGCTCATTACTTTAACGAAAAGTTTACGTATCGATTACTCAATTCATCTCAAAGTTCATCGGTGAATAACCCTAATCGTGACTTAAAAGGCTCTCAACATCCCTTTCTTGCTGTATAAGAATAATTAAAGTCTTTCCGAATCATCACATAAGTCTATTCATAATTATGCTTGCAGCAATGGCTGCATTTAGAGATTCGATTTCTCCTTCCATAGGTATTTTGATAAAGTCATCAGTGATTTCTCTTAATTTTTGACTTAGGCCATTGGCCTCATTTCCTATAGCAAGGATGATTTTAGAATCTTTCTTAAAATCTCTTATATCTAGCCCGTCCATATCTGCTGATAGGACCTTGTAGCTAGGTTTTAGTTTGTTTATATCATCATGGGTCTCTTCTAAGATATTTAGCCTAAAGACAGATCCCATTGATGCCCTAAGTGTTTTTTCATTGTAGAGATCAACTGTGCCTGGCATTAAAATCACATCCCTAAAACCAAAAGCTTCGGCCGAGCGGATCATTGTGCCAAGATTACCTGGATCATTAATCCCGTCTAAGAGCAAAATCTTAGGCGAAGAAATTTCCCTTGGATCTTTCTTTTTTATGACAGCTCCTATTCCATCAGGGTTTGTCATTGATGATAATTTATTAAAAAGGGCTTGGCTAAAAACCAAAGTCTTATGACTTGTTTCGTAGCTTAGGCCTTCTCTTAAAAAAATAAAATCTATATCAGCAGATGAAGCTACAGCCTCATCTACTAATTTCCTAGATTCTATAATAAATGAATTTTCTTTGTCTCGATACTTTTTCATTTTAAGCTTATTTATAAACTTAAAATTTTGATTTGATACCGATTCTATTAGCATTAAGCGTTTTTAGCTCTCTCTACTAATTTAGCAAATTCTTCTGGGTTGTTTACTGCAAGTTCAGCTAGCATCTTTCTGTTGATGTCGATGTTTGCTTTCTTTAGGCCGCCCATAAGTTTTGAATAGCTTGTGCCATTGATTCTTGCTGCAGCGTTGATTCTTGCAATCCAAAGTTTTCTGAAGTCTCTTTTTCTGTGTTTTCTACCAATGTAAGCATATGATAGAGATTTCATTACAGCTTGGTTAGCTGTTCTGAATAGAAGGCTTTTGGAACCGTAATAACCCTTTGCTTGTTTTAATACTTTTTTATGTCTTTTCTTTGCATTTACTGCTCTTTTTATTCTTGCCATCTATATCCTCCTATGCACCAATTAACTTTTTAACGTTTTTATATACAGTTTGTGAAACTTCTGCAGGTTTTCTTAGTCTTCTTTTTCTATTTGGTGATTTCTTAGCTGTTAAGTGTCCTTTGTAAGCTTTTCTTCTCATGATTTTGCCAGAGCCTGTTACTTTAAATCTCTTAGCAGCTGCTCTTTTAGTTTTAATCTTATTTTTTGCCATCTTATTCTCCTTTTTCATCATTTGGTTCTAGAAACATAACAAGAGATCTGCCTTCCATCTTAGGCTTTTTGTCAATCTTGCCACAGTTATCTAGCATGCCGTTGAACTTATCCATTAATTCGTAGCCAGGTTCTTTTCTACCAAGTTCCCTACCACGGAATCTTATAGATACTTTGACTTTATCCCCGTTGTTTAAGAATTTTTTAGTTTGATTTGCCTTAGTTTGCAAGTCATTGTCTTCGATATTTAAAGAAAATCTTGTCTCTTTAAGTTGAGCATTCTTTTGTTTTTTCTTATTCTCTTTTTCTTTTTTCTCTTGATCATATTTAAACTTGCCATAGTCCATAATCCTTGTTACAGGTGGCTTTGCCTGTGGACTCATAAGTACAAGGTCAAGACCCTTTTCGTCAGCCATATCTTGGGCTTCTTTTAGGGAAGTGATACCAACTTGGTTACCTTGATCATCGATTAGTCTTACTTGACTAGCTCTAATTTCATCATTGATTCTTAAATCTTTTATAGTTATACCTCCAATGTATTGTATAAAAAAAGCGGGCACAAAGTACCCGCAAATAATCTATCAAAAATAAATCTTATTAACCTAAAAGCTTGTGCCGTCAGGTGAGTTTGGGTACTTCTTTGTTGTTTACATGTATCATAATACTAGCTAAAATAGTAATTGTCAAATAAATTCAGATATTTTTTTGATATTTTCAAACTATTTTTAGTCTAAGATGAAAAATCCTATACCAATTAGTCCTGGACCAGTGTTTGCCCCTAAGGTTGGGGAAATCTGTCCTTCCTTATAGATCTTAGCATTTTCTATAATATCTTTAAGTCTTTCTTTCATCTTTTCGTGACCATCTGGATAATCGCCTTCAGATATAAAGAAATAATAGTCTTTTACACCTTCAAGATTTTTTCTAATTATCTTTTCTAGTTGGCTAATGGTTTTCTTTTCACCCCTAACAATTTTTTCTATAGCGAAGCCGCCTTCTGGTGGATCTGTCTTAATGATTGGTTTTACTGAAAGAGCATCACCAATTTTACCAAAAGTTTTTGGCACCCTTCCACCTTCTACTATATATTTAAAAGTATCTATAGTGAAAAACACCTTGGAATCATAGATTTTTTCTTCTAATTTTTTTGTTATTTCATCAAAACTCTTGCCTTCATCAATTAGTTTTTTTGCATAGGTTGCATAATAACCTTGGGCAAGGGTTAGATTTCCGGTATTAAAGGCGTAGATTTCAAGACCAGGAACTTCTGCTAGCTTACAAGCATTATAGGTTCCTGAAAACTTATTTCCTATATTAATACAAATTACTTTATCATATCCATCTTCTTTAATTTTTTCCAAAAGCTCATTGATATCTCCTGGAGAAGGCATGGATGTCTTTGGCAATTTGTTATTAGTTTTTATCCAAGAATAAAAATCTTCAGGGCTAATTTCTAGCCTATCTTTTAGGAACTTACCATCTAAATTTACATATAATGGCAAGTAATAGAAACCTTCTTCTCTTATGTAATCAAGACTTAAATCACTTCCTGAATCTACTAATATAGCTATCTTTTCCATTATATCTCCTTGCGGTTATCTATTACTAATTGGGTGTATAATTTTGTAAAAAGGGAAATAGCCAAGTAGGAAAGAACCTTATCGTGGTGGTCGGTGTATTCAAAAGAAATATTGACCGCATTGACCTTTTCACTTGTAAGTATGGCTTTTCTTGCTTGGTTAAATATATTTTCAAAATTCTCGTAAACGTCTTTTAGACCAAAGGTTGACATTTCTATATCTATGCCCTTGGCCAAATCTTCTATTGATATTACCTGTTTAAATATTGATATAACAACCAATTGGGCTATGGAAGACCTGTAATATTTTTTCTTTTCCGGCTTATCAATATAGCCTAATTTGACATAGTTATTTACCATAGAAGAACTAATCAAATTTTTTTCAACTACATGAAGGGGACTTAAAATTTCATTTAAGTACCTCAAAAGTTCTTCCTTATAAATACCATCATTAGGCAGACTGTCCCAACTAGGCAGGTTAATATTTTCTAATTCATTAATTTTTTCAATCATATCTACCCCATATTATACCCCATCTAGTTCATATTACTAGATTAGAGGTCACAATCTATATCTATTTCTACCCTCTCATTGGCCTTTGTAATCGCCCTTATATCTGTAAAATTAGATCTATAAAATTCTTTAAATTCAAGGCTTACTTCTTCCATATCACCAATTTTTGTTGGAAATAAGATTTGACTATCAGCGTCATCTATTATCTTATCCAAGTAGGCAAGGGATTTTTTGTTTAAATCTGTAATTGGCAAAAATATTATGTCTGGATTTTCAAATCTAAGTTCATCCAAGAGGTCTAGATACCTATCATCATCGACTTTTTTAAGGTCCATTGATCCTCCGTAAAAAATTATCAAATCCTCTACTTCTATTAAAAAACCAAGCCTTATCCCATCTAGGGAAAAAGCCCTAACAAATACTTCATCTCCCTTATAATGTAGGCTTAATTTATCATCTTCGCCCAAAAGATAGACATTATCTCTTTTATAGAGTTTTTTAAGGTCCTTCATCCCAATCTCATCTTTATTTAAGTAGATAACATTGTCCTTGTATTTTAAATCTCTAATATTCTTATTTAGGACATAGGTTAAAGACCTTAATTTACCAAGATTAAAAATATCTTCTGTATAAGATTTCTCTCCCTTATCTGTGGCAAAAAATATAATATGTTTTGACTCGGGTATATCAAGCAAACCCTCAGCATAATCAAAAACTAAAAAATAATCCCCGTAAGCTAGGCTATAGCAGGAATCATAAATATAATTCACAAGTACTTTCTCACTCATCGCATCTCCTTAGATTTTTTATACCCTATATTACATTTTTTATCATTGGCGTATAATCTTTTTGAGGTGATTTTATGAAAAAAGAAATTAAAACTAATGCAATGAGATTTCTCGATAATTTAAATATAGAATATGAACACATAGATTACGGTCTTGACCATGAATTTGTTTCTTCTGTAGACTTGGCAGAAGAAGGTCATACAGATATCCACACAATCTTTAAGACCCTTGCTACAGAAAGTAAGGAGGGGGATGTTTATATACTTGTAATAAACGGAGCAGATGAGATCGATTTTAAAAAAGCAGCCAAGGCCATTGGTGTTAAGAGCCTTTCCATGCTTGCCCTTAAAGATCTTAAGAAAACTGTTGGCTATGAAAGAGGAGCCACAACTCCACTTGCCCTTAAGAAAGATTATCCAGTTTATATTGACCAAAAGGCAAAAGATATGGATTTTATCAAGGTTTCTGCAGGTAAGGTTGGCCATTCTTTAAAAATTAAGCCAGCAGATTTGCAAAAAGCAACTAAGGCTACCTTTGCTGATTTGATAAAATGATTTTAACAAAGTTTGAAAATGGCAAAAAAATTTCCTATCAGGTGACAGGCGAATATGGTTTTGAAGAAATTTCACAAGACCAAAGTCAATTTGAGGATTGCTTTTGCTTAGAAATCGAAAATGACCCTGATGATGAGAAATTAAAACTACTTGTCATCCTCTCACCGATTTTTATTGCGGCCTTTGATAATGGAAATGTAGAACTCGAATTTCTCAAAAAGACCATAGAAAATTCTTCCTATCCTTTTGCCTTATATCCAGATTTTTTTGGAGATTTTGACAAGAAAGAGTATTTCAAGGCTTATGAGGATAAAGACGAAGGGAAAATTACAGAAGACATAATTTTAAGGGAAGATAAGATTATAGAATTTTATTTCAATTCCCTACCAGAAGCCTACCTAAAATCTCTTCTCGCCATGGTTGATGGCCTGATAGAGGATGATTCTAATAGACGTAATCTCTTGCATTATTTCGATCAAATGAGAGATGATATTGTTATAAATGGTAGAAGGTCAATTTTAGCTAATGGCATCCAGGCTTTTTATTTAAATAAATATGTAGTAGTGTGGATGCTCGATTTATTTTCCTTTATACAAAAAAATAAAGCTGACGTTTCTAGCTTTCTTGATCCAATCATGGACCTGGTAAATGACCTAAAAACGCCAGCCAATATTAAATAAAATTTAGAAGTGAATCGTAAGATTCTTCTGATAAATATTTTGGGGCCACATCTAAAACGGTGATGGCTCCTTTTTTTCCTTCTTTAGCGAGTCTATAAAGTGCCCTAGCATAGGCAATGTCAACTGCTGCTGTAAAATCAGGATTTGATTCTAGATCGAGATTAAATTCCATTAGTGCATTGCCTTCGCCACTTGCCTTGCCCCTTCTTATAACATGGCCGCCGTGGACCATTTTTTTGTGGTTTTTATCAAGGTCTTCTTGGCTAATGAAGTGGACGAAAGTCTCGTATGGTGCGAAATAATCAGGCATAGTTTTTATTTTTTCTTCTATTATTTTCCTATCTGCCCCATCTTCGACAACTGCATAGACTTCTCTCAAATGAGCCTTGTGGCTATCAAAATCAAATTCCTCATCCTTTCTTATTTTATCCAAAATTTCAGGCTTTGGAATTGTATATTGTGTTGCATCAAGGACTCCATCTATCGACCTAACTGCTGCCGAATGACCTTGGCTAACTCCCTTGCCCCATAGGGTGAAGTACTTACCATCTGGAAGTACAGCTTGGCCAATAATCCTATTTAGGGAAAATAAACCCGGATCCCAACCAGTTGATATAAGGGCCAAGTTCCCATTTTCCTTACCAATATTATCCATCTCGTGAAAATAATCTTTAATTTTAGCATGATTATCAAAACTATCAAGAGTATTGAAGCTTTTTAATAACTCTGGCCCTTGGGATAAAATATCCTTATCTGATGACCCACATAAAATTAATAAATCAATTTGATCTTTGTATTCATTTATATTTTCGAGCGGCCTATAAAGGTCTATATCTAGCTTTCTCCTAGAAAATATCCCAGCCACTTCCATATCAGAAGTCGCATCAATGCCTTTTTTTACAGACCTTCCTAAATTTCCGTAACCAACTATTCCAACTCTAATCATTGTCTCCCCTTATTACATCTTTAAAATCATACCTGCCCGGTTTATTTCCTTGTAAAAAACTTGCAGCCTTCAAAGCACCATTGGCAAAGATTTTTTTGGATGCTGCTTGGTGTTTTATTTCAATAGTTTCATCAAGACCAGCTAGGATCAACCTGTGTTCGCCAACAATTGTTCCGGCTCTCACAGAAGATATGCCAACTCCATTTGGATCACGCCTGTCATCATGGCTAAAATCTCTCATTTTCTTAAATAATTTGCCATCCCTGCCCCTATTTACTCCGTCAAAGATCATATTGGCAGTGCCTGAGGGGTTGTCCTTCTTTTTGTTGTGGTGGCTTTCTACTATTTCTATGTCAAAATCTTTTAGGGCCCTGGCAAGTCTTTCGGCTATATCTGTCATAACATTTATGCCAAGAGAATAATTGCCTTCTTGAATAAAGGCTACACTTTCCCCGAGTTTCTTGATTTTAGAAAGGTCTTC
The DNA here is from genome assembly GCF_056590475.1 of Anaerococcus sp. C0059F3. Lineage (NCBI taxonomy): Bacteria > Bacillati > Bacillota > Tissierellia > Tissierellales > Peptoniphilaceae > Anaerococcus > Anaerococcus sp. C0059F3. The sequence continues at coordinate 22,002 of NZ_JBWPWE010000016.1, read as the reverse complement.
ATCTGTATAACCAGTTGTTGCAAATACTACTGGATAGGATTTTTCTTTGGCAAATTCAATTATCTAGTCAAGTAAAAATCTTATCAAATGCCCTATAATCCACATTTAGATTAGAATCAAAAGGCGTGATTACAGCGACAGCTGATCCTGTGAATATCATCATTACTCCTTTACTAAAAGTTCTGCGATTTGTACAGCGTTAAGGGCTGCACCCTTTCTAATATTGTCTGCAACGCACCATAAATTTAGGCTATTGTCACAAGAGAAATCTCTCCTAATCCTACCGACAAAAACCTCGTCTTTACCGCTTGAAGTAGCTGGCATTGGGTAAATTTCATTTGCTATGTCATCTTCTACAATAAGACCTGGTGTGCTTGATAATATTTTTCTAATATCTTCTAAGTCAAAGTCTTTCTTTAGTTTTAAATTAATAGAAACCCCGTGAGAGTTAGAAACTGGGACCCTGATGGCTGTGGCTGTAATTTTTATAGAATCATCTCCCAAATTTTTTCTAGATTCGTTAACCATTTTCATCTCTTCTTTTGTATAGCCATTATCTAAGAAAGAATCTATTTGAGGAAGTAAATTGTCATAAATTTTATATTTCCAGTGGTCATTTTTCTTTTCATATAGGTCTTCAAGAGCTCTTTCACCACCACCAGAAACCGCCTGATAGGTATTGTAAACAATTCTATCTATGCCGTATTCTTGATAAATATTCGCAATAGCAAGGACAGATTGGATTGTAGAACAATTTGGGTTTGCTATTAGCATATCTCTTTTCTTAATGTCACTAGGGTTCACTTCTGGAATTACAAGTGGCACGTCTTTATCCATCCTAAAACATGAAGAATTATCAACAACCCTGATATTGTTTTTTACAGCCAAAGGCACATATTTTTCTGAAACACTTCCACCTGCCGCAAATAAGGCTAGATCAATTCCCCTATTATCAAAGGAATCTTCCTTTAATTCTTCAATGATTACTTTCTTTCCCTGAAACTCAATTTCTTTTCCTACTGACTTTTTTGAAGCGAAGGCAAAAAGCCTATCAACCGGGAAATTTCTTTCCTCTAGGATATCCCTAATCTTGCTTCCAACTAATCCACTTGCACCAACAACTGCTACATTTGCCATCTTATTCTCCTTTATATTCACAATCATTTTTTATTAAATCATCTAAAGTTTCTCTTTTTACTGCAAGATAATCCTTGCCATCTTCAACAAAAACCACAGTCGGTTTTGGAAGTTTATTATAATTTGAAGTCATCGCCAATGAATAGGCTCCGGTGTTTTCAATAGCAAGTATATCCCCTCTTTTTGGATAAGGAAGGTCGGTTTCTTCTATCCAAATGTCTCCCGATTCGCAAAACTTGCCTCCAACCCTAAATTTTTCATAATTTTTATCGTCAAGTCTATTTGCAATTAATGCATCGTACTTGGCCCCATAAAGGCTTGGCCTTATATTATCAGACATACCCCCATCGATAAAAACAAGTGGGAGGCCTTCAAGGGTGTGCTTGACACTACCCACACTATAAATCGTCGTTCCAGCCTGGTTAATCATAGACCTACCTGGCTCGATGCCAACCCTTGTGATTTCAAGCTTATAATCCTTAATCTTTTCCTCAATTATTTTCGCAAAGTCTCGTAAAAACTTTTCTAAATCAAATTCCTTATCATTTTTATTTTGTCTGACCCCAAAACCGCCGCCTAAGTTCAAATGACTAAAACTTTGGCCAGTGAGGTCTTGCATTTTCTTTGTAAAATCAAAGAGGATTTTAGCTTCTTCCTCAAAAAATCCAACTTCCATAACTTGGCTGCCTATGTGGGCGTGAAAACCGAGTAAATTTACAAATTGGCTTTGGGTAATTTCCTTGATATAGGATTCTATTTTTTCATCCCTGATATTTATCCCAAACTTGGAATCTGCGTTTGATGTTTGGATATACTTATGGGTTGAGGTTTTTACATCAGGATTAATCCTTAAAAGACAATCCATTTTCTCGTCCATTTCCTTTAGGATTTCTTCTAAGAATAAAAATTCCTCATAAGAATCTATAATTATAGTCCCTATCTTATTTTCTATGGCAAAAATGAGCTCTTCCTCAGTCTTATTATTACCATGGAGGTGGATTTTTTTAGGATCAAAACCCGCCTTAAGTGCTATATACATCTCTCCGATAGAAACCGTATCAAGGAAAAGCCCCTCGTTTTTAATAAGACCTAGTAAATACAAGTTTGACCCTGCCTTTGAAGCATAGCTTATCTCACTTGCAAAAATTTCTGATTTGAAATTTTCCCTAAAAGCTCTTGCTGTATCCTTAATTAGTTTTTGATCATATATGTAAAGGGGCGTCCCATATTTTTTCCTTAAATATTCTACAGAAAGTCCACCAATATGGAGCATTCCATCTATATTTGCATAATTTTTCTTAAGCATATATCCTCCATACGAAAAAAATCACGGGCAAAAGGCCCATGATTTCCCTTTCGCCTGACTTAGCAAGTACTCCAGCAAGATTTGGCAAATCTTGCTGACAATCATAGACCTATTCGACCTATGACCAATACCATGTATTTCGGCGGTTAGACCTTTCGTTACCTACTCATTGTAACCGCGACCCCTTGGCTAAATCTTTAATTATTTATCAGTCTATCAGATATTAGTCCTTTTGTCAAATTTTTGATAATATTTATGCAAATATTTTTATTTTAATACCGAATGTAGTATAATAGTGCCAATTAGGAGAACGATATGAAAATAACAGCTAAATTTGGGGCTCATCTGTAGCCTCAGCCAGTCAAATAGAAAAAGTAGGACAAATCGTAAAAAATGATGAAAATATAAGGGCTATTGTCGTTTCTGCCCCAGGAAAGAGATTTAAGGCAGATATAAAGGTGACAGACCTTTTAATCAGCCTTTTTGAAGAATATAAATCACAAAGCCCAACTTACATAAAAACCTTGGATATGATTGTCCTCAGGTACACAGAAATCTCTGAAGTTTTGTGTCTTGATAGAAAATTAGTGGAATCTTTTAAAGAAATACTTCTAGGATTTTTATCAAGTATTGAGGATGATTTTTATTTGGAAAACGCCATTAAATCTTCAGGCGAAGACTTTAATGCAAGGCTTATTGCAGCCTACATGAATAAAATCGGAATCAAAGCCACCTATATGTCACCAAAAGATTTGGGAATTGTCCTTGAATACAGTCTAAATGATGTAAATATTTTAGATGAGACCTATAAGAATATCGGAAAATTTAAGGATAGGGATGAGCTCTTAGTTGTGCCTGGTTTTTATGGCTACAATAAGGATGGCGATAGGCTTACCTTCTCTAGGGGTTGCTCAGATATAAGCGGAGCTATCCTTGCTAGAAGTCTTGGCTGCGATATTTACGAAAATTATACAGATATGACCTATATTTATTCAGCAAATCCTAGCCTTTTTGATAAGCCTGCGCCGATTAAAAATATTTCCTATGCCGAAATGAAAGAACTTTCCTACAATGGTTTTGAGATTTTCCAAGAAGATGCTGTTGAGCCCCTTCTTGATACAGATATTGAAATCCATGTCAAAAACACCAACAATCCAAATGAGGGCGGGACAATTATTTCAAAGGAAAGGCCAGATGTGGATAATAACCCTATTATCGGAATGAGCGATGTTGGAGAATTTACTTCCTTTAAAATAACTGAATATTTGATGAATAGGAAGGTCGGTTATATCAAAAACGTCCTTGATATTTTCCAATATATGCACATACCAGTTGAACATATTCCTACTTCAATAGATTCTATTTCCATCCTCGTTAGGAGCGAATATCTGGAGGACAGCTCAAAAAAATCTTCTATAGTAAATGCAATAAACAATTCCTTTGACCTTGATGAACTTGTAGTTAGAGATTTTCTAAAATCCATTGCTATAGTTGGCGAGGGTCTAAAAGACCAAATGACCAAGGCACTTTATATAATTTCTGATGTCTTAAATCAAAACCAAATTAAAATCGAATATATTATCCAAGGAGCATCTAACAATTCACTTTTTATTCTAATTAATAAGAAAGATGAAAAATTACGCCTAAAATCCCTATATAAGGCCATTTATGAAGATAAAGTCCTTGATAAGTAAATTAGCAAAGAAAAACCAGAGCCAGGATTAATCCCGCTCTGGTTTTTAAAATTCTTAGATTCTCTTATTAGTATTTCTCCAAATACCGATATCTTCTGCTGCCTTGATTAACTCATCCCTATTGTCTGGGTGGGCTAGACTTACAAGGGCTTCTGCTGCTTGCCAGGTTGTTAGACCTTTGAAGTTTACAATACCTTGTTCTGTTGCAATGTAATGGGTGTTAGATCTTACAGCTGTAGCTTGGGTGCCTGGTGCGAAGGTTGGAACGATGTTTGAAATTCTCTTACCGTCCTTGTCTACTCTTGAAGAGTTAAGGGCAATTATTGATCTACCGCCTTTTGACCTATAAGCACCAAGTACAAAGTCTAGGGCTCCGCCTGCACCTGATATGTGTTTAGTTCCAATAGATTCAGCAGAAATTTGTCCCCAAAGGTCCACTTGTAAAACTGTATTGATTGAAACAAAGTTATCAAGAGATGCTATTACGTCAATATCATTTACATAGTCAACTGGAGCTGCCATTAGCTCTTCATTATCGTCTATATAGTCGTAAAGCTCTTGGCTACCTGCAGCGAAAGCGTAAGTTTGGCGACCAACATCTATATTCTTCTTACGTCCAGTAATCCTGCCTGCTAGGGCCATTTCTCTAAAGGCATCAACATACATTTCTGAGTGAACTCCGAGGTCTTTTAGGTCAGATTTAGCAATTTCTGAACCTATAGCATTTGGAAGACCACCTATACCAATTTGGATAGTGTCTCCATCACGAAGCATATCTACTACGAAGCTTGCTGCCTTAAGTTCTTCTTCACCAAATGAAGCTTTTGGAAGTGTTAGCATCGGATAATTTGAAGACTCAAAAACATAGTCAACATCTTTGATATTTATAAAGTTATCATATCCACCAAGTGCTCTTGGAACATTTTCATTTATTTCTAGTATTACCTTATCAGCTGTTTCAAATGATGCCATAGCGTGACTTACAGATACACCAAAATTGAAGTTTCCGTGCTTATCCATTGGACTAACTTGGAATACAGAAACTGCAGCTTTTGGAGCATTTTCTCTGATATATCTTGGTAGCTCGCTGTATTTGATTGGAATAAAGAAAGCGTTGTAGTCTTTTGAATTAATTAATTTTCTTTCTATACCTGATGAGTGCCAAGAATGGTAGGTAATGTGTTCTCCTGTAGGATCAGCTGTGGCTAAAGGTGAATTGTAAGCAAGGATTCCTCCTCTTACTTTTACGTCTTTTAATTCATTTACTCTTTCAGCTAAGGCCTTATCGAAGTCAACTGGTGTTAGGGCACACCAACCCATTTCTACCCAGTCGCCGTCCTTAACCATAGCTGCTGCTTCTTTAGCTGTGATTAATTTTTCTTCATATAATTTTTTAAAATCCATATAAACCCCTTTTATAATATCGTTTTCTTATGATATTAACTTTATACCCATAATTGAAAATTATTATCAATCTTTATTAAATTTTTTAATATTTTATCGAAAATTAACAAAAAAAGGCATGCAGATAAGAACTACCTGCATACCTTAAAATTTATCTTATCTTTCTACTATAACTGCAGTACCCATACCGCCACCTATACAAAGTGTTGCGATACCTTTTTTAGAGTCTCTCTTTTGCATTTCATATAGAAGTGTTGTAAGAATTCTTGCTCCTGATGCACCAACTGGGTGACCAATAGCAATAGCTCCACCGTTTACGTTAACTATGTCTGTGTTTAGACCTAGTTCTTTGATTACTGATAAAGCTTGAGCAGCGAAAGCTTCGTTAGCTTCGATTAGATCGATGTCTTCAAGTGTTAGGTTAGCCTTTTCTAGAGCTTTTCTAACTGTTGGGATTGGGCCTGTACCCATGATTTTTGGATCAACACCTTCTGTAGCGTAGCTTACAATTGTAGCAAGTGGAGTAACGCCAAGTTCTTTAGCTTTTTCTTCACTCATAACTACTAGGCAAGCTGCACCGTCGTTGATACCAGAAGCGTTAGCTGCTGTAACTGTACCGTCTTTGATGAAAGCTGGTCTTAGGCCAGAAATGCTTTCTTTTGTAACGCCTTCTTTGATGTATTCATCAGTGTCAACTACTGTTACTTTGCCTTTTCTACCCTTAACTTCTACTGGTACGATTTCGTCTTTAAATCTTCCTTCAGCTCTAGCTTTTGCTGCTTTTTGTTGGCTGTCTGCAGCAAGTTCGTCTTGTTCTTCTCTAGTTAGACCGAATTTTTCAGCTATATTTTCTGCAGTAACTCCCATGTGGTAGTCATTGAATGCGTCCCAAAGTCCGTCTTTGATCATTTCATCGACAACTTTTTTATCACCCATTCTTGCTCCCCATCTTTCGTCTGTTAGAAGGTATGGAGCTTGTGACATTGATTCTGTACCACCAGCTAAAACAACATCACAGTCACCAGCGATAATCATTTGAGCTGCTAGAGAAACAGATCTAAGACCTGAACCACAAACGATGTTTAATGTCATTGCTGGTTTTTCAATTGGAATACCTGCGTCTAGTGCGATTTGTCTTGCGATATTTTGGCCGTTACCTGCTTGAAGTACACAACCAAGGATTGATTCATCTATATCTTCTGGTTTGATGCCAGCTCTTTTGATTGCTTCTTTAGCTGCTACTGCACCTAATTCTCTTGCTGAAACTGTTTTAAATGCTCCGCCGTAAGCACCAACTGGTGTTCTTGCTGCACTTGCTATAACTACTTTTCTTGTCATAATTTCTCCTTTAGTTTTTCTTAAAATCTATTTATCTTATTTGCTATAATCGTAGAAGCCTTTGCCTGTTTTTCTACCAAGGTCTCCAGCTCTTACCATTTGTCTTAATAGTGGGCATGGTCTATATTTGCTATCACCAAATTCATTGTAAAGAACTTCCATAATAGCAAGACATGTATCAAGACCGATTAAATCTCCTAGAGCAAGAGGTCCCATTGGGTGGTTTGCGCCAAGTTGCATACCCTTATCAATATCTTCTACACTTGCAAGACCATCAGCTAATACGCCAACAGCTTCGTTGATCATTGGGATAAGAAGTCTGTTAACTACGAATCCTGGACCTTCTTTAACTTCGATAGGTTGTTTACCAAGATCTTCAGCTAGTTTAAAGATTGCTTGGTTTGTTTCGTCAGATGTGTGAAGACCTCTGATAACTTCAACAAGTTTCATAACTGGAACTGGGTTGAAGAAATGCATACCAATTACTTTTTCAGGTCTTTTTGTAACAGCTGCTATGTCTGTAATTGAAAGTGAAGATGTATTTGAAGCAAGGATTGCGCCTTCTTTAACAACTTCGTCTAATTCTTTAAATATATCTTTTTTAAGTTTTGGATTTTCTGTTGCAGCTTCAATTACTATGTCACAATCAGCTAAATCTTTAACTTCTGTTGTGTAAGAAATGTTTGCTAGAGCTTTTTCTTTAGCTTCTTCAGTCATTCTTTCTTTTGATACCAATTTTGTATAAGATTTTTCTATTCTTGCCTTGCAAGCATCTAGAAATTCATCTTTGATATCTCTTACAACAACTTCATAATTTTTAGCAGCAGTTTCTACAATACCGCCACCCATGATTCCTGATCCGATTACACCTATTTTCATTAAAAATCTCCTTTATTTATTTTCAAATTCAGCTTTACCTTTATTGATAAAAGCGTTCATTCCTGTTTTTTGATCTTCTGTTGAGAAGGTTAGGGCAAATAAGTTTTCTTCAACTTTGATTGCGCTGTCTATATCTACTTGACCACCTACGTTTATAGCTTCTTTTGAAGCTCTAACTGCAACTGGTGCGTTAGAAGCGATTTTTTCTGCAAGTTTTTGTACAGTTTCTTCAAGTTTGTCAGCTTCTACTACTTCTTGAACTAGGCCAATTTCGTAAGCCTTGTCAGCCTTGATGTTATTTGCTGTATAAATTAGATATTTTGCATAACCTGGTCCTACTAATCTTTGAAGTCTTTGGGTCCCTGCAAAACCTGGAGTAATACCAAGACCTACTTCTGGTTGACCAAATAAAGCTTTATCGCTTGCGATTCTAAAATCACAGCTCATAGCGATTTCACATCCACCACCAAGAGCAAATCCGTTAATTTGTGCTATAACTGGAATTGGTAGGCTTTCAAGTTTTCTAAATACGTGAAGACCTTTGTAACCAAATTCCTTAGCTTCTATAGCTGTAAGTGTTGACATTTCTTTAATGTCTGCACCTGCAACAAAGCTTCTGCCTTCACCTGTAAGGATTGCTACCCTAAGATCTTTGTTAGCTCTAACTTCATCTAATAGTGTGTTTAGTTCGTCTAATACTTCTGAGTTAAGTGCGTTTAAAGCTTCTGGTCTATTGATAGTTATTTTTGCTATGTGACCATTAACTTCATATTTTACAGTTTTGTAAGTCATCCATCCCCCTTCGAATTAAATCGTTTACAAATTTTTCTTAGTACAAAGCTTCCATAAACTTTATACCCAATTTCTCTTCTTATACTTATATTATAACAGTTGATATTTTTTTGTCAATCTTTTTTTGTATATTTTTTAACAAGATTTACAAACGATTTTCTACCAACTAACTATAGGTTTTATTAATCTATAAAAGAAAAACCACTATTTGAGAAAATAGTGGTTTAATTTTTATATTAGGCCTTTCTAGCTTTGATTTTTTCTGTTAGGGCTGGAACTATTTCGAATAAATCTCCAACTATGCCATAATCAGCTACATCAAAGATAGGCGCATCTGGATCTTTGTTAATAGCAATAATTGTATCTGATGCATTGATACCAGCTAAGTGTTGGATAGCTCCAGAAATACCTATTGCTATATATACCTTTGGTCCTACAGTCTTACCTGATTGGCCAACTTGGTGAGAGTGTGAGATCCATCCAGCATCTACTGCTGCACGTGATGAACCAACTGTAGCTCCAAGTGCTTCTGCTAATTCTTCAATGATTTTGAAGTTAGCTGCTTCACCTAGTCCACGTCCACCAGATACGATATATTCAGCACCAACTAAGTCTACATCATCGCCTTCGTCTCTTGGGATGAAGTTAAGAATCTTAGTTCTAATTTCGCCTGTATATTCTATATTGTCTTCAATTTCTTCGATATTGTCTTTTCTACCAAATGCTTCTTTAGGGAATACGCCTGGACGTACTGTACCCATTTGTGGTCTAGAATCTGGACAAAGAATTTGTGCCATTAGGTTACCACCAAAGGCAGGTCTTGTCCATTGTACGTTGCCTGTTTCAGCGTCAACGTCAAGTTCTGTACAGTCTGCAGTAAGACCTGTGTGTAGTCTAGAAGATACTCTTGGACCTAGGTCTCTACCTTGGTTTGTTGCACCGATTAGGATTGTATTTGGATTGTGATTTTCAACTAATTTGCATACAGCGTTAGCGTAAACATCTGTATTGTATTCTTTATATATTTCGCCTTCGCATGTGATTATTGCATCAACGCCGTGATCTTTTACTTCTTCCTTAGCCTTTGATACTTCTTCACCAATTATAACTGCTACTAATTTTCCACCAAGTGTGTCAGCCATTCTTCTACCTGGATTTAATAATTCAAGGCCTACATTAACAGCTGATCCGTCTTCCTTAGTTTCAACTAATACCCATAGGTTTTTATTTTCTGACATAGTCCCTCCTTAAATAAGCTTCTTATCAGCTAATGCTGCAATTAGCTTATCTGCTGCTTCATCAGCTTCCATATTTTCAAACATTTCGCCAACTTTTTCAACTGTTGGTGTGTAAGATTTATTTACTCTTGTTGGTGAACCTTTTAGACCGATAGCTGTTTCGTCTATAGAATCTTTTAGTTCTTCAAAAGTAATTTGTTCTATGTTAGCTTTTTTAGCTTTTAGTTTGTTTTTGATTTTTGGATATCTTAATTCTTCGTCACCGTATTTTGTAAATGTAACAAGTGCTGGAAGAGTCATTTGGATTTCAAGTGCTCCGCCTTCAACTTCTTTAAGAACTTTTAGTCCTTCTTCATTTACTTCTGCAGTGTAACCATAAGTTACTTGTGGAAGGTCTAAGTGTTCAGCAAGTTCTGGTCCTACTTGTGCAGTATCACCATCGATAGCTTGTAGTCCACAAAATACCATGTCTGGTTGGCCTTCAGTTTCAGCTACTTTTTTGATAGCTTCTGAAAGGATATAAGATGTAGCTAGTGTATCAGAACCACCGAATTTTCTGTCTGTTACTAGGTAAGCATTGTCAGCACCAACTGCTAGACAATCTCTAAGCATTTGATCTGCTTGTGGAGGTCCCATTGAGATTACTGTAATCTTAACTTCTGGGTCTTTGTCTTTGATTCTTAGAGCTTGCTCAAGAGCAAAAGCATCGTAAGTATTAAGGATACTTGGAACGCCTTTTCTAATTAGTGTGTTTGTAACCGGATCAATTTTGATTTCATTTGTATCCGGAACTTGTTTTGCACATACGAATATGTTCATATATTTTCTCCTTTCGATTTATCTTATCTTAATAATGCTCCGCCAACAACCATTAACATAACTTCTGAAGTACCTTCATAAATTTCTGTTATCTTGGCGTCTCTCATCATTCTTTCAACTTCGTATTCTTTAACGTAGCCGTAACCACCGAATAATTGAACAGCCTTTGTAGTAACGTCCATTGCTACTCTTGCTGCTTTTAATTTAGCTTCTGCTGCTGCTACAGTGTAGCTTTCGCCAGCATCTTTAAGTGTTGCCGCCTTATAAACTAGGTGACGAGCAGATTCTATGTCTATTGCCATTTCAGCTAGTTTAAATTGTGTATTTTGGAATTTAGCGATTGGTCTACCAAATTGTTGTCTTTCTTTAACGTATTTGATTGCTTTGTTTAATGCGCCTTCTGCAATACCAAGTGCTTGAGCTGCTATACCAATTCTACCACCGTCAAGAGTTTGCATAGCATATTTAAAGCCTTTGCCTTCTTCGCCAAGCATATTTTCTGCTGGAACTCTACAATCACGGAAAACTAATTCCATTGTTGAAGAAGCTTTGATACCCATTTTGTCTTCTTTAGAACCAAAGTCAAAACCTGGTGTTCCTTTTTCAACTATAAAAGCTGAAATTCCTTTTGTACCTTGAGATTTATCTGTCATTGCAAATACTACATAAGTATCAGCGTGACCAGCGTTTGTTATAAAGATTTTTGTACCGTTAAGAACGTATTCGTCACCGTCTTTAACAGCTACTGTTTTTTGTCCTGAAGCATCTGTACCAGCATCTGGTTCTGTTAGAGCGAAAGCACCTAATTTTTCACCTGAAGCAAGTGGAGTTAGGTATTTTTCTTTTTGTTCTTCTGTACCGAATTTATTGATTGCATCAGCACATAAAGATGTATGAGCAGATACGATAACGCCTGTAGATGCACAGCACTTAGATAATTCTTCAACGCATAGTACATATGTAAGTGTATCAAGACCAATTCCACCGTATTCTTCATCAAATGGGATACCAAAGAAGCCTAGCTCTTGCATTTTAGCTACGTTTTCTTCTGGGAATCTGTGATTTTCGTCGATTTCAATAGCTATAGGTGCTACTTCTTTTTCGGCGAAGTCTCTAAACATTTGTTGCATTTCTAATTGTTCTTCAGTTAATTTATACATTTTCTCTCCTTATAATTTTGACTTTGGATTAAACATCCATACATTATTATCCTACTGTTATTATCTTAACAATCATTTTCGTAATTGTCAAATAAAAATCAAAGTCTTTTTTGAAACTAGACTTCCACTTATGATTTAAGAAGCTTTGCCCTTTATTTCAAGGAAAAATCTTGCTGCAAATTAATCTAAAGTTGAATATTATTCAATCTTTAGAAAACTTCTGCACATAAGCTCTCATTTTAACTATACCTTTTCAGGCCTCTAATTCAATCGTTTTCTTATCATTTAACAAAGATAAAATCATTGCAAAAAATATTTAATTTTGCACATTGTTAAATTATTTGTTATAATCTAATCACAAGCAAATGAAATTGTTATTTTATTAGGAGGTAATATGACAGATTACAACAAAGTTAGTGAAGAAATCATTAACAAATTTAGGGAAAACGTTGAAGGTAAAGTTTATACTGCCGACGATATCAACGAAGACTACTACCACGACGAGATGCCAATCTACGGTTCTTACCAACCAGAAGTTCTTATTGCTGCTAAGTCTACACAAGACGTTTCAAATATTATGAAAATTTGTAACGAGAACAAAATTCCTGTTCTAGCACGTGGTGCTGGTTCTGGTTTAGTTGGTTCTGGTGTTGCTATCAATGGTGGAGTTATGATTGATATGCAAGATATGAACCAAATCCTTGAATACGACCTTGATAACTTGGTTGTTAGAGTTCAACCAGGTGTTTACTTACACGACCTTGCTGAAGATTGTCTAACAAAAGGCTATATGTACCCACCTGATCCAGGTGAAAAATTTGCTACCCTAGGCGGCAATGTTTCTACAAACGCTGGTGGTATGAGAGCTGTTAAATACGGTACAACTAGAGACTATGTAAGAGCTATGGAAGTTGTTCTTCCTACTGGCGAAGTCACAAGATTTGGTGCCGTTGTTTCTAAAACATCTACAGGCTATTCACTAAAAGACCTAATGGTAGGTTCTGAAGGAACCCTTGGTATAATCACAGAATTAACCCTAAAAATCGTTCCTCAAGCTAAACACACCATTTCTTTAATAGTTCCATTTGAATCTCTTGATGAATGTATAGCTACAGTTCCAGTTTTATTCAGAGCTAACCTTAAACCACAAGCTATCGAATTTATGGAAAGAAAGATTATTCTTGCTTCTGAAAAATACATTGGCAAGGAAACCTTCCCTAAAAATATCGAGGGCACAGATGTTAATGCCTACCTTCTAATCACCTTTGATGGCGATAACGAAGACGAAATTGATGGCCTAATGGAACAGGCAGCTGAATTATTAGTTGAAAACGGAGCTATAGATGTTCTTGTTGCTGATACTCCAAATGCAATCAAAGATGCTTGGGCAGCAAGAAGCTCTTTCCTTGAAGCAATCGATAGCCAATACAAACTAATCGACGAATGTGACGTAGTAGTTCCAATTAACAAAATCGCTCCATTTATCAATTATGTAAATGAAATTGGCGAAGGATATGACTTTGACGTTCAATCATTCGGTCACGCTGGCGACGGCAACCTTCACATCTACACAGTTTCAAATGAAGAAGATAAATTAGACGAATTTAATGCACAAGTTCACGACTTCATGGAAAAAATCTACACCAAAGCTTATGAATTTGGCGGACAATTATCAGGCGAACACGGTGTTGGTCACGGTAAATTAAAATACCTAGCAGAATACGAAGGCAAACTCAACACAGACCTAATGAGAGGCATCAAGAAAGTATTCGATCCAAACATGATCCTAAACCCAGGTAAAGTTGTTACAATAGACTAATAAAAATATTTTAAACTAAAAACAATTTACAAGAAAAAAAGAGCTAAGTCTTTCGACTTAAGCTCTTTTTGCTTTCTTATATATTATCAAAATCAACGAGGTCCTGGTCGCCTGTTTCCATATTTCTTACAGTAACTTTTCCTTCTTCTCTCTCGTTTTGGCCGATGATATAGGCATATTTTACACCAACCTTATCAGCGTAGGAGAATTTCTTTTTAAGTTTTCCGCCTTCTAGATAAATATCAGCTCTCTTTCCTTGTTCATGAAGCTTATTTAAGATATCTATAGCGTAGAAGTTTTCTTCATCGCTCATTGGAATTACAAGTATATCTGTAAGTCTAGATTCTTTTTCATCCACAAGACCAATTTCCTTTAATTGGTAGAATAAACGGGTAAGACCGATTGACATACCCACACCTGGGAGGGCTTGTTTAGAAAAGTTTGCTGCAAGGGTTTCATAGCGACCACCTGAAGATACAGAACCAATTGATTCATAGCCATTTATAAAAGTTTCATAAACTGTGCCTGTATAATAATCAAGACCCCTTGTGATAGCTGGGTCGATTTTGACATTAGTATCAGGAATACCAAGGTGGATCATGTAGGAATAGACAGTTTTTAATTCGTCAAGGCCTTCTCTGTATAGGTCGTTATCTACAAAGTCGGTTAATTTTTCTAAAAGCTCTTTATTTGTCAAATCTGAACCTATAAAGGCAAGGATTTTGCCTGCCTTTTCGCTATCGACTAAGTCTAGAAGCTCATCTCTTGTATTTTCCATACCAATCTTATCTTTTTTATCGATAAGCCTTAGGACGTCAGTTGTATCTGTAATATCCATAGCATTTAAAAATCCATTTAGAAGCTTTCTGTTATTTATCCTGAAAGTCACATCTGGTGTGTCAAGTTTATTGAAAATCTCATAGATAACCCTTGGTGGGATTGCGTCGTTGGCTATGGCTAGGTTGTTATGTCCGATTATATCAATATCGCATTGGTAAAATTCCCTGTAGCGGCCCTTTTGGTTTCTCTCTCCCCTATAAACTTTGGCTATGTGATAGCGTTTAAAAGGGAAATTTAAATCAGCAAAATGCTCTGCCACATACCTTGCAAGAGGCACTGTTAGGTCAAACCTAAGGCTCATATCCCTGGTTTCAGAGGCAATTTCATATATTTGCTTTTCTGTTTCTCCCCCACCCTTTGCAAAAAGTATTTCATTTTTTTCTATAACCGGGGTATCAATTGGCAAAAATTGAAATTTTTTATAAGTTTCTTCTATAATATTTTTCATCTTGTCAAAAGCCAGCTGGTCTTCTGGCAAAAGTTCCATAACTCCGGCTATGGTTGATGGTTTTACAATTTTCATATCTCTCTCCTATATCTCTTTAGCTAGGTATATTATACGATAATTTAGCAAAGAAAAAAGCCCCATATTAGAGGCTTAAATTTCAATGATAGAACCCAGGTCTATAAGTTCTGTTTTTGGATAAATAATATCTATATTTTTATTTTTGCAAATTTCTTCTATCTTATAAAAGGCCTTGTGCCTAGAAATATCTCCACTAAAAATTAGCTGGTTTCCAACCAAACCACAAGTTCCACCTAAAAATCCCTGGTCAAAGCCATCTAGGATGACCTTGTCATTATCGACTAATTCTATATCGACCTTATTTTTTAGAGCCTTATAGATTCCATAATCGCTTGTTACTAGCAAATCTCCAAGAGGAATTAGAGAACACCTGGTATAGCCTTGGTTGACTTTGAGATGAGAAAGACCTTTTTCTATAAGGAAATTTTCTATATTTTTTTCTGTAAAAACATTGTGGATATAAAAATCTTTAAATCTTACTAAATTATAAAGGGCGTCTTGAGGGTATTTTCCGCCAAGATTCTCTCCCTTGATTAAGTTAAAGCCCACTAATTTCTCCTCATAATATGAAAAGACAGCTTCATCTACTACTATAGTTTTTTCATCAATTTTAAACAAGGACAAGTCCGGATGGTCGTTAATCCTTGGATCTAAATTGGGATTGGCTATTGTTTCTATGAAGGAAAATTCATTTTCCCTTAGAAAATTTTTAAAATCATCGCTTGCCTTATAGGAAATAACTAACATAAAAATCCTTTCAATAAAAAAATCCCCATCTGGGGATATTTTGGAGGCGCCACCCAGATTTGAACTGGGGGTAAAGGTGTTGCAGACCTCTGCCTTACCACTTGGCTATGGCGCCAAATAAAAAATGGAGCGGATGACGAGATTCGAACTCGCGACCCTCGCCTTGGCAAGGCGATGCTCTACCACTGAGCCACATCCGCATACAAGTATTATAACATTTTTATTTGCTTTTGTAAAGTCTAATCCAATATTTTTTGGATTTTCACTTGCTTTAGGGTTTCTCCCTCTCAAGCTTACTTTTATATTATAGGATAAGTTTTAAGTCTTGTCAAGTTTTATTATTTTATTTTCAAAAAAATTCTATAGCAATTTCAAAATCTAGTAAAAAATGGCAAAGCCAAGCCTAGAGGATTAGCTTTGCCTTTTTTAATTCGTTTAATTCTTCTCTTATCAAAAATATAGAAATAACCATAGTTAGGAAATCTGATGCAATTAGGACATACCAAATTGCTTCTTTTGCCATGAAATTTGCAACAAAATAAGCAAAAAGTGTCACAAATACATAGCCCCTAAGAAGGGTTATGATAAAGTCAAACCTTGGCTTGCCAACAGCTGTAAGATAGCCTCCGTTTGTTATATTAAAGCCTAGGATTAAAAAACTTATAGCAAAAATCCTAAGTGACTTTGAGGCAAAAACCATAAAGTCAGCTGTCACATCAGTCAAAAATACATTTATGAAAAACTCTGGCCACAATTCTATAGCCCCCACCATTATTAGGGAAAGAATAGCAACTGATCTTAGCATATATTTTCTAATAATTGGAATGTTGTCGTATTCTTCCGCTCCGTAATAAAAGCCCAAGAGTGGTTGGCTTGACTGGTTAATTGCAAGCATGGTATTTACCACAAAGGTCATTACATAGGCAATTACAGAAAAGGCTGCAAGTCCCACTTCCCCATAAAGCCTACCAATAGCAAGGTTAAAGACCAAAATACAAAATCCTGTCGAAAGCTCTGATAAGGATGCAGGAAAGCCATAGAAAAAAATTTCCTTAAACATAAAGGCCTTGACCCTAAATTTTCTGAATTTCAAATAAGACTTTGGTGATAAAAAGTAAATCAAATAGCCAATTGTTGGAATAGTCTGTGCCAAACCTGTCGCCACAGCTGCTCCCCATAATCCCCAATGGAATTTGAAGATAAAAATATAGTCAAGAACCACATTTGTAAGAGCTGACATAAGCATAAGAACAGTTGTAATAGATGGCCTTCCATCCGCCTTTACCATTATCTCAAAAACATAGGATGTAAGATAAAAAGGCAAAAAGAAAATAATGATAGATAAGTATTCCTTAACCATTTCTACCATGTGGCCTTCTGCGCCCAAAAATCTTACAAGGGGATTTATAAAAATAAAACCTACAATAGAAAGACCCAGGGCAAAGATTACTGAAATAGCCACGCCAAGGCTAAAAAATTCATCGGCACCTTCCTTATTTTGCCTACCCTTTTCGTGGGCAATAAGGTTTAAAGATCCGATTGAAATTAAAATTGCAAAGGCAAAAGCCAGGGTCACAAAGGGCATAGAAATATTTACAGCTGCCAAACCCTCGCTACCAACACCCCTACCAACAAAAATACCATCCACCATGGTATAGGTCGAAAATAAGGTCATGGTCGTGATGGTAGGTATTAGATATTTTAAATAATTTTTAATTAGTGATTTTTTCTGCATTTAGACTCCTTAATACCTATAATATAACTCTCGAGCCTTCTTTGGTCAAGATTTTAAAGCAAAATAAAAAATCGACTCGAAAGAGCCGAAATTTTATGAGATTAACTTATAGTATTCCCTGGAACTTAATTTGTAATAAATCAAATACAAAAGAGCAAATATTACAAAACCTATTATAAAGGATGTTATTTTTATTGATTCATTTACAGATCCTAACATGACAAAGATTTTTGAAATCATCTTAAAGGCAAAGCCTACGTGGATGCCTGCAACAATCAGAGGTAGGAAGAAAAATACCAGAACTTGCTTATCTATAGTTTTTTTGATTTTTTCTTCGCCTATGCCAAGTTTCCTCAAAGATTCATATTTATTTTTATCTGCAAAACCCTCTTGGATTTGCTTGTAGTAAATTATTAGGCCAGTTGCCACCATAAAAATTAATCCTAAGAATATTCCTACAAAAAATATTGCCCCATAGAGTTTGTATCCTTCCAAAACAAAATCATCATGAAAGCCTATGCCAAATTCGTTTTGGACATCCTTAGTTTTTTCCTTAAAAATCGCCATATCCTCATTACTTAGGTCAAAATTATAGACATGAACTATTTTATTTTCACCTATACTTAGGTTTTTATCCAATTTTTTAACTATTAGATAATAAAAATCAAACATATAGGACACTATTGAAGTATTTCCAGAATTTTTATATTGGAAATCTTTAATATCTGACTTTTTCCTTAATTTTTGGCCATTTATATCAAGTTCTGAAAGATCATCCAATTTAGGGGATTTATAAAGTAAAAACTCCTCATCTTTTAAATTCGAAGCTTCTGCTATTGATCCGTCATTGACTTCCACGAGTATTCCCATTGCCTTATCATCCATTGCATTTGGGTTTTCAAAGGCATAGCGTTCTCTCCTAGCCTTAAAGGTATCTCCATCTTTTTCAAAGACAAGAGGCATATTTTTGTAGTCTTGAATATTTTTTGCTTCTAAATTATTTTCTTTGATGATTTTTTTAACCTGGTCAATAGAATACTCATCAACAGAAGCTAGACCAACATCTCTTGGATATTGTCTACTTCCCACATCCTCAACACTCCTATAAAGAGCTATGGCTGATGATAATAAAATAATGGCAGCTGTAGACATGATTGTAATTGATCCAAGTCCCTTGGCATTTGACCTTAACCTAAAAATTAGGCTAGAAACTGAGATAAATTTTTCAGTTTTGTAATAAGATTTGGAAGCCTTCATCATTTTTAAAATCACTATAGAAAGTGATGAAAAAAGGAAAAATGTTCCTATCATTACAAGAATAACCGCCAAGAAAAAGTAGCTAAGAGCCCTTAAAGGATTGTTTATAGTTTGGGCTAAGTAATATCCAGACCCAAGCAGAATTAATGATACAAACGCACTTAAAACCATCCCCCTTGGCCTTTTAAAGGTTTTTTCTTCCTTAAATAAGTCGAGAATTGATTTTCTTTTTATTTTTATAATTCTGGTTAATAAAATTAGTAGAGAAATTCCTGCAAAAACCAAGAAGCTAATTATATAAGCATCTCTAGCAAAACTTAGGTAGAAATTTCCTTCCATTAGCATAAGCTTCAAAAAAATTGTTTCTAGCAATTTATATATTACTGAAGCTGATATTATACCAATTAAATATCCCAAGGCAGATATTATCAATGATTCTAAGGCTAAGATTTTTGAAAGATATTTTTTATTAAGACCTAAAATCGCATAGAGGGAGATTTCCTTAAGTCTTTTATTTAATAAAAATCCATCCGAATAATATAAAAATATCAGCGAAAAAATCCCCATTACATAAATAGCAATTTTCAATATATAGTAGATGCTAGACATGGCGTAAAAATCTTTTAAAGTATCGGCATTCATTAAAAGCAAAATCGAAGTAAATGAAAAAACCATAAATCCGTAAATCAAAATATATGGAAGATAAACTTCCTTATTTTTTCTAATCCCATCTAGGGCAAGACGCTTAGTGAGTTTCATTTTTACCCGCCCTTAGAAAGTTTAATGAATCTGAAATTCTTTTATAAAACTGATCTCTGCTGTCATCTGCCTTATAAATTTCATTAAAAATCTTGCCGTCCCTAATAAATAAAACTCTTTTAGCAAAGGAAGCTGCAATATTTGAGTGGGTTACCATGAGAATTGTATTCCCATCTTGGTTTATTTTTTCAAAATAATTTAGCAAGTCTTCACTTGATGAAGAATCAAGTTGGCCTGTTGGTTCATCTGCCAAAATTATTTTGGGATTAATAATTAAGGCCCTTGCTACAGCCACCCTTTGCTTTTGGCCACCGGATATTTCTGCGG
Organism: Anaerococcus sp. C0059F3; assembly: GCF_056590475.1. NCBI lineage: Bacteria > Bacillati > Bacillota > Tissierellia > Tissierellales > Peptoniphilaceae > Anaerococcus > Anaerococcus sp. C0059F3. The sequence goes on along the minus strand of NZ_JBWPWE010000016.1, from coordinate 2,225 downwards.
GATACTTATTTAAAAGTTCAGCAATCCCAAGCTTATTGACAATAGGCATAAGCTTATCCTCAAAATTTTCTGGATTTTCTTCTCTTAAAACAAGGGGCAAAAGGATATTTTCCCTCACATCAAAATTATCTAAAAGATTAAAATCTTGAAAGATATAGCCAAAATTATCCCTCCTAAAATCTGACTTTTCCTTATCAGATAAGGACAGAATTTCCTTCTTATCAAGGAAAATTTGTCCGCTACTTTCCTTATCAATAAGGGAAATAATATTTAAAAGTGTGGTCTTTCCTGATCCAGACTCACCCATGATGGCTAGGAAGTCACCGTCCTCGACTTTTAAATTCACATCCTTTAGGGCTGTCACTGCGTTTTCTGAATTTTCCTTATAAATTTTTCTTAAGTTTTTTATTTCTAACATATTTTCACCTCTCATAATATAATTATAAAGGCTTTATAAAAATAAGTCCCTTTGCCTAGCTTACAAAGAGACCCCTTATCTTACAATTTTGTAAGTTTTGGAAAATCTATCGTGATTTTTGTAAATTTCCCCTCTTCTGATTCAATTTTTATATCTAGGTTTAGGTCCTTACCTATGGATTTTACAAGATAAAGTCCAAGTCCAGTAGAAGAACCAAGTTTCCTGCCATTTTCACCTGTATAACCCATTTCAAAAACTCTCGGCAAGTCAGAGGCCTTAATGCCAATCCCATTATCCTCTATAATAAGGAAATTTTTCTCAAAATACACTTTTACCATGCCAGCTTCTGGTGTATATTTCAAAGCATTATTTAAAATCTGACTTATAATAAATCCTAGCCATTTTTCATCACTTACAGTCATAAATCCAAGGTCGCCCACATCCAAACTAATTTTTTTGGAAATAAAATCGTAAGACTTTTCTCTGATTATTTCCTTAACCACAGATTCAATTCTTACATCCTTAAAGACATAGTCATTGGTTTTTGAATTGTACCTTACAAAGCCAAGGAGAATGTTTAAATAATCTTCGATCCTCTTGTTGTTTTTTATAAGTAATTCAAGGTCTGGCTGATTATCAGCTAAGATGAGCTTGTTTTCAGCTATAGGCGTTTTTATTTCATGAATCCACAGCCCATAAAAATCCCTAAGATCGCCTTCCATTTCATTATAGGCAAGTAATAGGTCCTTGTACTTCTTATCGAGACTTTCTAATTCATCTAGGATAATTTTTTCCCTCTGGCTTGGATTTTTTGAAATTTCTGCAAAGGTTGGTACCTCTTGGTTAAAATACTTATAGAGAAAATAGGCTAAAAAAATAAAAAAGCTTATCAAAAACCCATAAACTATTGGAAATTTTTCTAGGTTGAAACTTATGAAAACCAACAAATAAGTAAGGCTAATAATAAAAAAGAAAATAAAAGATACCTTATTTTCCTTCAAAAAATTTTTAAGCTTCAACATAATAACCATATCCCTGCTTAGTTTTTATAAAATCATCTACCCCAAGACCTGCCAAAGACTTTCTTAGTCTAGAAATATTGACTGTTAGGGTGTTATCGTCGATGTAAATATCTGTGGACCATAAACTTGTCATTAGCTTATCTCTAGAGACAACATTTCCCTTATTTACCATAAGGGTTTCCAATATTTTAAATTCATTTTTGGAAAGTTCAAGACTTTTTTCACCAAAACTAATTGACATTGACTTTAAATCAAGAATTAGGCCCCTAATTTCAAGCCTAGATAGATTTTCCTTATAATCGTAAGCCCTCCTTAAAAGTGCCTTGATTTTTGCTAGTAAAAGGTCCATTTCAAAGGGTTTACTCACGAAATCATCCGCTCCCATTTCCATGGCCATGATTTTATTCATAGTATCTTCCTTGGAAGATAAAAATATTATTGGAACATTTGAGATATCACGAATTTTTCTCGTCCAAAAATACCCATCATAAAAAGGAAGGCCAATATCCATGACTACAAGGTCCGGTTTTTCTGATTTGAAAACATCAAAAACCTTCTCAAAATCACACACAAGGGCGACTTCAAAACCCCACTTCTCAAGCTCATTTTTTAATTTTTCTGAAATTATCTGGCTATCATCAACCACAAATATCTTAAACATAAAATCTCCTAAAAATATTATAACACAAAAACCTCCCAATCCTAATATAAGGTGACCCCACAAAGTTGGACCTAATACCAGAGTTAGAACTAAACTAGCTCTGGTATTTCTTTTTCCTTTCCTA
>NZ_JBWPWE010000015.1:0-43958 GCF_056590475.1 Anaerococcus sp. C0059F3 | reverse complement strand
TAAATCCCTCCACCTGCATAGCAGGTGGTTTTTTGTTTCGCTCTCTTTCGTTCGCTCAACTCACTAAAGTGGACAATAAAAAAAGACGAGTCTGCAGCTCGTCTTTTTTTGGTTCCATGATATTGTTCAACTCCATGGTTAATATCATTATACCTAATAATCTTATATTTTCAATTCTTATTAATTTGAAAAGACGAGTTGGTGGCTCGTCTTTTCATTTGGTAATCAATATTTATAGTTGACCTCATGTAATATTATACTTGTTTTTTCATTTATTAAAATTATAAGCCAATTATTTCTCAAAATCCGCCACATCTCCTCTTTCGTCCACAACCCTATATCCAAAAGATTTTATTTCTTTTTCCAAGTCTTTTTTAGCCTCCGCTGCTTCAAGACCAGTGTTTAGCTTATTATCGTAAAGATTGTAGGCTTTTTTGGCTGTTTGTGGGCTTAGGTTTGGCATAAGTACATTGGCCCCTGCCTTTAGTCCCAATTCCCTGCCCCTTGGATTAACTGTGCCAAGGGCTGTAGTTGCAGGTATTAGGGCATAAGGGAATACTATCCTCAATATCGAAACTAATCTTAAGGTCTTTGTAAAAGACCCATCCTTAAAATCCTTAAAAGGTGTATCGTGACTTACAAGATATGGCCCAATACCAACCATATCAGGCTCTAGCCTTTCAAGAAACCTAATATCTTCGATTAAGTCATCGGTCTTTTGGTAGGGGCTATCAACCATAAAGCCTCCCCCAACTTGGTAGCCAATTTTTTTGAGATTATAAAGACACTCTTGCCTACTAGCAAGTTTCATTGGCTCTGGGTGGAGCTTATCGTAATGGTCTGGATTTGAGCTTTCTTCTCTTAGGAGATACCTATCAGCACCAGCGTCAAAAAAAGCCTTGTAGTCTTCATAAGACCTCTCTCCAAGAGAAAGTGTTATGGCCACTTCAGGGTAAATCGTCTTAAGAGATTTTATCACATCAACCATAAATTCCTTGGTAAACTTTGGATCTTCCCCGCCCTGCATAACAAAGGTCCTAAAACCGAGCTTGTAACCAAATTCTGCCGCACTTAGGATTTCGTCTTTGCCCAACCTATAGCGGTCCACATGGGTATTTGATTTTCTTATACCACAATAATAACAGTCATTTTTGCAAATGTTAGAAACTTCAATTAGCCCCCTAAGATAGACCTTATCGCCGTAGATTTGCCTACGGATTTTATCTGCCTTCTCGGATAAAATTTCAGTCATAGACTCATCTTCTATCCATTTCTCAAGGGTCTTCCTGTCTATGTGGTTGATTTCTCTTTTTATCATAGGCCCCTTCTTTATAAAAAAAATTAGGAGGTCAACTGACCTCCTTCGGGTTTGGTAAAATAAATTCACTTATAATATACTCAAATCTTGGCTTTATGCAATATTATTTTTCATTTCTTAGAAGTTTATAGGGGAATTTATAGTAGCGTGGCCTTGGTAAATAGGCTTTTATAGGCTTTTCCAAGTTTTTTTCAAATTCATCCTGCCAGGCCTTTAAAATCTCAAGTCGGTCTTTTCTTTCGTGACTTTGTGGAATATTCCTCAAAGCCTCCCTCTCTTCAAGCCCCAGATACTTATCCTTGATTAAATTATCTAAAAGAATTACTAATTTTTCATAAATATCAATGTCACGTTTTTTTAGGTAGTCTCTTATAAATTCCTGGTCCCTCTCGCTCACATTTGCCCTTCCGTGGTAAGACTTAAAATCATCAGTCACAAAACCATGGCCCAGGGCAATCCTTGCTGGGTAAAAATATGATTCAAACCTCAATATCCTGTAACCTTCCATCATGTGGGCCAAATCCTCATAGCCATAGGCCTTGCCAATATCGTGAAGACATCCGACTGCATAGGCAATTTCCGGATCAAGGCCAATTTCCTTTGCGATTTTTTCGCAAGTTTTCCCTATGACATGACTGTGGATTATCCATCCGCCGGGATTTTCCCTAAAGGCCTCATCAAGCATGCACCTTACCTTGTCCTTGTTTGGTATATTTCCATATCCTTCCTTATACATATTCCACCATCCCATATGCGTGGTCAATCTCTGACCCTATTTTAAAATCAATCTTATCTTGGCCCTTATTATAAAAAAGTCCAACTTTTTTCTCGTTTTTTATCTGATTTTTGTAAATCATTTTTATATAGGAAATCTTTCCCTCATCAAGGCCTGAAATTTCCTTGATATAATCAAAATAAACCCCATTATTAACATGGAGGTTTTTATCAAAGTCTGCCCTTCTAATTGAGACTAGCTTTGATTTTTCAAAATTCCCTATCTTTTTATAATTCCTTCCAGTATAAAATTCAGGACTTTCCCCATAGGCTGCCAAGACTTTCTTGTCAATTATTGCCGCCCTTTGTTTATCCTGGTCAAATAGGATAAACGTTCCCTTGGCCTTTGCCAAAATTTCTCCATTTCCTTCCACAATAAAATCCCTATAGGCAAAAAATCTCTTCATGTGGGTAGGGATTGTTGTAATTTTAATTTCGCACCCTTCTTTTATCGGCTTTAAAATTTCAATATCCCAGCTATAAAGAAGCCAAACCTTATGATCAATAAACTCTAGATTTTTTTCTACCCTTTCCGCCTGGATGGTTGATATATCAACCATTAAGCTAGTAAGACTTCTCATAGTAATATGGCCATTTTCCCCGCAAAACATAGGCCCAATCTCATAAATTCTTAAATCTTTCATAAGACTCCTCACATAAAAAGGGCAGGAGTCTGCCCTCATTTTTATTTAATCTCTTTTAACAACTCAGCCAAGGCCTTTAAAAATTGTGGATCCTTATTAAAGTCGTTTTCACTTAGGTCTAAATCCATATTTTTATTTTCTACTTCAACATCTGGCTTAACACCAATCTTGTTAATCTTGTTACCACTTGGTGTCTTGTATTCACTAATGGTAATCTTAGCCCCAGCTCCATTTTCAAGTGGGAAGAGTTTTTGAACAATACCCTTACCAAAGGACTTGGTACCAACAATCTTAGCCCTGCCCCTGTCTTTTAAGGCTCCAGCTAAAATCTCTGATGCAGATGCAGAATTTTCATTAATTAGTACTGTCATTGGTATATCATCCATGTTAGCATCAGATTTTTCTGTGATGACATTGCCATTTTTATCTTCAGTAGTCACAATCACTCCCTCATCAAGGAAGGTATCGGCTATATCTAGGCAAACATCAAGGGCCCCACCTGGGTTATTTCTCAAATCTAGAATTAAGCCGTCAATATCAGCATTTTTAAGTTTTGAATATTGGGCCTTGAAATCATCCCAAGTAACATCGTCAAAGGCGGAAAGTCTTAGGTAACCAATATTTTTGCCACCAAGATTTAAAGTCTTTGTATAAACTGTATCAACAGTCACATCGCGTCTTTCGACAAGCATTGGGATTTCCTCACCCTTAGGGTTTTTCTCGCTCACCCTCAAGACTTCAATCTTAACCTTAGTACCAGCTTCGCCCCTAATTAAAGAAACTGCCTTTTCAAGCTCGCTAGCGTCAAATTTAGTTCCCTCAACAGACTTGATAAAGTCCCCAGCCTTCATACCAGCTTCCTTAGCTGGAGAATTTTCAAACACTTGGACAACCTTAATCAAACCTTCCTTAGAAGCAGAAACTGTAACCCCAATTCCCTTATATCTTCCATCGAGGTTTTCCATAAGCTTTTTGTACTCGTCCTTTGGATAATATGAAGTATAAGGATCGCCAAGGTTGGCAAACATACCCTTAAGAGCTCCATTATAAAGGTCTTCGTCCTTGTAATCAAAAAGGAAGTTTTTATCGAGTAAACCCTTTAAGGAATCCATCTCACTTATCAATTCTTTATCTTTTGCCCCCATGTCGTGGCCCAAATCAACATTAGAACCAAGCATGAAGCCTGCAAAGCCAATCGCCCCAACAAGAACGACGGCCAAAATTAATTTTCCAAATCTTTTCATTAAGCATTAATCCTTTCCAAATGGACCTAAGCCCACTTATACTAATTATATATATTATATCACAATAAATTCCAAATTGTAATAAAAAATAAGGCCTTAAAGTAATAATAAATATTTAAGGCTCTTTTTGGGTAAAAATCAAGAAAGGACAAAGGAAGGATAATATGCAAATTACAGAAGTTTATAAAAATATTTACCAAGCGATTTTTCCCCTTACAGGAAATCCCCTCAAATCAATTAATATATATGTCATAAAGTCAAAGGACTTTGCCATGATAATCGACACCGGCTTTAACAATCCAGAAAACAGGGTCAATATGGAAGAATTAATCCAAAGACTAGACCTAAATCTACTCAAAACCAAGCTCTTCCTAACCCATCTCCACTCAGACCATGTAGGCCTTGCCAAATGGCTAGATGATAAGGGAATTGGCGATATTTATATATCAGAAAAAGACGGAAAAATGGTCGAAAATGGGATAAACAAAGAAGATTTCCAGTGGCAAAATATAATAAAAAACGCCCACTTCCAAGGCCTAGGACCTGAGAATTTAAAAATCGAAGACCACCCAGGCTACAAAAATAGGCCAAAAGAAGCCTTTCCCCACACAAAAATCAAACCAGGCTGGGAAATTTCCATAGGCGACTATAACTTTGTAGCAATCGACGAAGAAGGCCACACCCCAGGCATGTTAGGCCTTTACGAAAAAGACCACAAGATTCTATTTTGCGGCGACCACATCCTAGGAAAAATAACCCCAAACATTACCTATTGGGGCGATGAATTTGGCGATAGCCTTGGGATTTATTTAGAAAACATCAAAAAAATCAAAGACCTAGATATCAAACACCTCTACTCTGCACACAGGTTTTTGGTAGAAGATACAAATGCTAGGATAGACGAACTTATCGCCCACCACCAAGAAAGGCTTGCCGATTGCCTAAAAATTATAGAAAAATTAGGTAAAGCCAACACCACCCAAATCACCCAACAAATGCAATGGGATATCAAGGCCAAGGACTGGAATGACTTCCCAGCCAGTCAAAAATGGTTTGCCGTAGGAGAAGCCGCCGCTCACCTAAAACACCTAGTAAAACTAGGCAAAATCAAAGAAGAAGTAATAGACGGGGTTGGGTATTATTCCATAAAATAAGATCACCAAAAAACTCGCCGCACTTTAATGCTGGCGAGTTTTGTTTTTATTTCCAGAAATCTAATCTTTCTCCATCTAATCCGATGTTTGCTGCCACGAATACTGGGTCTTTGGATTCTTTTCTTTGTTTTCTGTAGTCTTCTAGAGCACCTAGGGCGTATTTTCCTAGGGCAAATATTGAGAAGATATTGATAATTGCCATGATTCCCATGAGTAGGTCTGCCAAGTTCCAGGCGAATTTCATTTCCATTCCAGCTCCTAAAAATATCATGACTGTGGCTATTATCCTAAAAGCTAGCATGAAGTTTTTAGATGGGACTTCCTTTTTTAGGTAGGCTAGGCAAGAATCACAATAATAGAGATTGCCTAAAAGGGTTGTGAAGGCGAAAAGTCCCAGGCAAAAAGTGATGAATATATATCCAAAAGGTCCGATGACTGTTGCGAGCGCCTCTTGGACATAGCCAGCTCCTGCAAGTTCTTCAACTGGGGCGATGCCTGATACTAGGGCCATGAAGGCTGTTGCTGTACAAATTACTAAAGTGTCTATAAATACCGAAATCATTTGAACAAGGCCTTGCTTGACTGGATGGCTTACAACAGCGCTTGCTGCCGCATTTGGTGCAGAACCCATACCGGCCTCGTTAGAATAAAGACCTCTCTTGATTCCTTCAACCATGGACGATCCTGCCACACCGCCAAAAATCGCCCTGAAATTAAAGGCGTCATCTATGATTAATTTAAACATTGGCCCAAGGTTTTTGATATTAAGGATAATCATAAAAATAGACATAAATACGTAAATCAAACCCATTATTGGAACTATTATCGATGTGTATTTTATAATCCTCTTGCCCCCGCCTAGGATACAATAACCGGCTATGAGTGCTAGGATTCCCCCGATTATCCATGGAGTTATCCCTTTTTGGTAAAATCCGTAGGCCTTAAAAGAATCTTGGAGGTTAAAAGACGCAAGCATGTTAAAACCAACTGCATAGGTCAAAATAAGGGCAATGGCAAAAACCACGCCAAGCTTTCTTGATCCCAGACCTTCTTCTATATAATAGGAAGGACCACCGTAAGACGACCCATCCTTGGCTTTTTTCTTAAAAATCTGTGCCAAAGTCGATTCTATAAAGGCTGAGGCTCCGCCAATTACAGCGATAATCCACATCCAGAAAACCGCTCCTGGCCCACCTAGGCAAATGGCATTAGAAACTCCCACAATATTTCCAGTTCCTACCCTAGATGCGGTAGAGACCATGAGGGCCTGAAAGCTTGAAACATCATCCTTGCCCGCTGGTTTTTCCCCAATAACCTTAACAGCATCTGAAAATAAACTAAACTGGATAAAACCAGTCCTAATTGTAAAATAAAATCCACAGGCTAATAGGATAATTATTAATATCGGATAATATAAATACCCATTCACCGTTGATATAATACTCTTAAAAATTTCCATAAAATCTCCTTTATTTTTGTAACATATCAAGTCAATTCAAAACCAAGCTGAATTCTCATCATTAAAGTACATATTGTATCAATACACCGTCTTATCATGCTAAAGTATAGCTTTCATTAATTTACTTTAAAAGATGTTTTTTGTCAATAAATTTTTGTTTATAAATATTAATAATATTCCTTTCATCGTCAAAACGTGCGGACTTCCAGGAATTTTAAGGCTAAAACTTAACAACATTTAAAAAATTCTAATAGAAGAAACGCAAAAACAAACGCAAAATTATTTGCGTTTGCTTTTTTTCTCAATCATTAATTTTTTATTCCTCACCCAAGTCCAAAATTCCCTCTGGGGCGGATTCTTTGCCAACGTATTCTATTCTTGTTCTGAGCTTTTCCTTGACCTCGCTTTCCTTAAAAGACTGGTCTGTTTCCTTGATTAGGTAGGCACCTTCATCTAGATTTTTTATTTTTATTTTTTCCTTAATCTTTCCCTTATCTTTCTCATACATGGCGGAAGTCATCTGATCGTATGCCTTACCGTCAAAATAAAGTTGGGATTTTTCTGAATATTTTGGCTCACTTCCAAGTTTTTTGCTAATTTCTCCAAGGCTCATCTCATCACAATCCTTGGCAAGCCTCATTATATCCCAAGGCCCCATCCCATCTTCCTTGACCTTCCAATAAGCGACCTGCCTATGGCTTGCCCTCGCCATTTCCTCATCACTTTTAATTTTTACTCCTAGGTCTATTTCATATCCGTCATTCTTATTGGCATAGGATTTTGCAAGAAAAATTCCTGCAAAAACTAAAACTAGGATGCCTAAAATAAGAATTTTTTTATTAAATATCTTCTTCATTCTTTCCTCCTTTTTCCTAGTTTAGCATTTCCCATGTAAAATTTAGATTAAAAAAGCCCATAGCCTATATTTTTTTTATAAAATAAAGTCTAAGAGCTTTTAAATATTATTTTTCAAATCCAGCTTTCAATCTTTTCCCAAATCTCATTGCTGTATAGATTATAGCAAGGACGCCGACAATGCCACCTATTAGGGTTGCTGTCTTTGTAATTTTTACAAGACCATTGCCTTCTTTTGCGTCATTGGCACTTGCCACAAATTCTCCAGAAGGAAGTTTAAATTCTTCTGCAGGGCCAGATTCGTCCCTAATCGCATTTACCAAAAGCCTATCGGGTCTTGGTGGCAAAAATGGACTACAGGTGAGAAGGGTAATCATATCAAGATCTCCCCTTGGAGCAAGCTTTGCCCAATCATATGGCCCGATAATTTCCTTATCGCTTACCACATAACGCATGGTTTCATTGGCTCTTTCTATATAAATATAGTCGCCACTTTCAAGTTCATCCACATATAAAAACATGGTATCGCCCCACCAGCCTCTGTGGCCGGCTATGGCTGACCTTGTACCCTTGCCACCAACAGGAATAGCAGTTCCTGCTACCTGGGCAACTCCCTTTGATATGTGTTCAAGAGTCGCATCTAGGTATAAAGGCAAATATTTATCCAGCTTTGGTATAGAAAGATAGGCAAAAGGTGTGTTGGTTGTCCTAAACATCTCGTACTTATTTTCGTAATCCTCAGTTGTGAATGGGTCTTCCACGGAAATGTCAGTATCCTTAATCATTTCATTGTAGGCTGCTGCGTTTTTATTTTCTTCTTCAATCTCTTCTGCCGGCTTTGCAGCTTCGATTTTCTCGAAGGATTTTTTCTCAGCTTTGGCCCTCAAATCGTGGTAAGATCTCAAAACCAAAGGGCTGGTCAAAAGCACTAGGCCTAGCAATATTAATATATATCCCAAAAAGGATTTTTTAGTTAATTTGATTTCTTTCTTCAATTTCTCTCAGCTCCTTGCTTAGATTGTCGGTCCTCTTCTTTTCCCTAAAAAGGGTCAACAAAAGGATAATTATAATCGGTATGAGTACCAAAACCATCCTGAAAAAGTCAAACCTTGCCCTTGGAGTGTTTGCAACACCATCGTCGATTGCTTCCTGGTAAGGAATCCTCACCCCACGGACCAAAAGCCTGTGGGAGTTGATCATGTAAGGTGTACAGGTTAGTAGGGTCGCATAATCCTTACGCTCAACTACAAGGACCGGTTCAAAATCCGAAGGCTCTACAACCTGGATTTTATCAACCTTATAGGCAATAGTTTCCTTAATATTTGTGATATAAAATATGTCGCCATAGGCAAGTTGGTCAAGATTTCTAAAAAGCTTGGCATTAGGTAGGCCCCTGTGGGCTGTGATAACTGTATGGGTCGAATCTCCACCGATAGGAAGAGATGTACCCTCCAAGTGGCCGGCACCCTTCTGCAAGACATCCTCACTCGAACCCGCCCTTATTGGAATATCAACCTGAATCTTAGGAATCCTAATATGGCCAACCATCTCCTCAACTTCAAGCATCCTGGCATATTCAGCACGACCTGCCTTTTCCATATCGGTATAAGGGTCGGCTAGCCTTGATGGGTCAAGAGTACGGTTATAAGCCGCAGCCAGAGCCATCCTCTTATCGAGGTCTTCTGGCGCAAGTTCTTTGGCGGCCTTGGTGAAGGTTATAACTTCGTCTTCCGCCTTGATTTCATAATACTTCTGACTTATCAAGGGATAGGAAAATATCAAAAGTCCAAGGGTGAAAATCGCCATGAAGATTAGTCTAGACCTTGTCTGCTTAGACATAATCGTCATCCTCACCCGCTAGGTTATCGAACAAGTCACCTTGTCCACTATTTGTCCTAGGCTTCATAAATCCGCCCTTGGTAAATTCGCTAATCTTCTTGAAATATTCCTTATTATCCCTTCTTAATTTCAAAATCAGGATAATTAATAGAATAATTAAGCCAAGGGCCGCAAAGAATAGGGTCCTGAAGATCCAGTTATTCCTGCTTTCCCTGATTAATTCCTCATCAACCGCTGGCACATATGGTACCCTGTGGCCCCTTACAATAAGCCTGTGGGTATTGATCATGATTGGTGTACAGGTCAAAAGAGTCGCATAATCGTGGCCCGGACTAATCATCAAGTCCTCAAAATTTGAAGGCTCAATTACCTTAATCTGGTCAACCTGGTAGGCAATAATGCCCTCGATATTTTCAATATAAAACTTATCCCCGATTTCCAACTGGTTTAAGTGGGTGAAAAGTGTCGCCTCAGGTAGACCTGAGTGGGCAGTCAAAACCGTATGGCTTGAATTACCACCGATAGGAAGGGAAGTACCCTCCAAATGGCCAACACCCTTTTGCAAAATATCCTCACTTGTACCTGCATAAATCGGTAGCTTTTGGTTAATCTTTGGTATATCAACAGTCCCAATCATCTCCTCAACTTCAAGCATACGGGCGTATTCCTTACGGCCCTCCTCTTGTTGTTTCCTAGTATATGGGTCTGATGCAATCTTGCCAGAAAGCGAATCATTAAAGGCCTTAGCAAGGTTAATTCTCCTGTCGATTTCCTTGGTATCAAGCTTTTTGGCCCCAGTTGAGAAGGTCTCAACCTGTTCATTTGATTCAATCCTATAATAAAGCCTTGAAATCAAAGGATAAATCATAACCAAAAATCCAAGCAAGAAAATCAGCCTAAAGACCCAACGTGATTTCTTTTTATTAACTTTTTTTCCCTTAGGTTTTTTCTTCGCCATACTAATCCTTTATGTAAAAAAGGGCAAAAAGCCCCAAGCTTCAATAATATTTTACTTTAAGATTTCAAATCTCAAATTAAACCTAAAATCTAAAAATAAGGACCCCTCAAATGAAGGATCCTTCATATCTTATATTCTTTGCATCCTCTCGCCGCTATTAACAAGTTTGATACCCATAATAAGGAGAATAAAACCAACTATAGCCATAACCACGATTCTAATATCGCCAGTTTTTACAAGCGGAGTCTTCACAATCCTAGTAATTTCGCTAGGAGTATATTTTGTTGTAATAGTGTTAGTCTTACTTACAATAGTTTTTGGAGTATAAGGCTCATTTACAATCTTCTTTGCAGGAAGGGAAGAACTCGCCGCATCCACAGTAAATGGAGTAAGCTCGTTTGTGATAGTGTGATTTTTTGGAGCTTCAACTTCCTTAAGGGCATATTCGCCATAAGGAAGCCCATCAATCGCAAACTCCCCATTATCCTTAGAAGTAAGCTTCACTTCCTTGCCATTTACAAGATATTTTTCAAAATTAGATCCAACCTTCTTCATCAAAATAAACTTAGCACCCCCAAGCCTATTTTCATCCTTGGTAGAATCTATCTTAACAAAGTTAAAACCACCTGTTGGAGTCTTTGGGGTTGGTTTTTCTGGTTTATTAGTAACAGTATTTATTTTAATCTCGCCTTTTTCATTGATAGGATTAAAAGATTTAATTTCAAAATCATATTTTTTATCTGATAAAATATAACCCTTAAGAGTTTCTTTTTCCTTGAAATAATACTTTCCATTTTCTAGATTGGTAATATTGATAAAACCGCCGTCTTTAGTAACAAGTTTATCATTAGACTTTGGATCTACTTCATATCCAGAATTAGTCTTTTTGAAAGAAAGCTTGGTTCCATCTTGTTTATATACTTCAAACTCAACACCGTCGAGAGTTTTATTTTCATCACCTTCAACTACCTTTTTAAGGATAGGAATTGACTTATTCTCAACTGTGTCAGACTCACCTAATTTTAGATTCTTGGACAAAGTACCTTTATTACCTTTTTCTGGATATCCAGGAGCAGGCTTTGTTTCTTTGAAATAATAAGTACCTTCCGGAAGATTTTGTACTATAATCTCTCCACCATTCCAAGTTTCAAGAACAGTAGTTTTTCCTTTTTCATTATAAATATAATTGCCTCTACTGCCGTCAACATGCACAGGGTTTGTATCACCTTTTTTATAAAGCTCAAACTCTGCCTTATCAAGCTTCACATCTTTATTATTAGCATCAACCTTAATAAGTTTAATATCCTTTGGCTTAACCTTAACTTTTTGCTCTTCTTTGGCAACGACAGTTAAACTATTACCTGTCATTCCTTCCCCAGGAATCTTTACAACTTGGGTAACAAGCTTTTTATTAGGAATCTTTTTAGACTCATCAGTTTCCTTAATTAGATAATATCCAGCATCAAGATCTTTAATTTCAATCTTTTCATTATCTAGATCTAAATTATCAAGTTTAAAGTCCTTAATAGCCTTCGGATCAATTTTATCATAGGCTTTATCACCATAAAAATACTTGCTCTTCTCAGATGGGATCTCTTTATCAAGCTTCTTCTCATCCTTAAGCTTCTTTTCAGCCTCTGCTATAGTTAGGCCATCAAAATCCTTGGCAAGTTTAAGCCTATCTTCATCAGTCATTTCCTTATCGACCTTAAGCTTATAAACCTTAACTTCCCTATGAGACGCCTCTATATACTGACCCTTTTCCAACTTTTCTTTCAATTCCTTTTTATTATTAATTGTTATATCAATATTTATAGAGTACTTAGTCGAACTCTTATCATCTTTTTTCCCATTCTCCTTAGCTAAAGCACCGCCGCAAGGAAGGAAAATCCCCACAACCATGACCAAAGCTAATAGAAAAGATATGTACTTAGTCTTAAGTATATTTTTCATAATTCCTCCAAGAATCCAAAAACCAAGGCAAAATCAAAAACCAAGGAAAAAACGCACAAAACTTGCATTTTATTATAGTTTTTTGCAATATATTTGATTTCAAAAATAAATATAATAAATTTCTTCTAGTTATAACTATTATATCACAAAAGCTTTGAAAATACTATGATAAATAACCAATAAGTCAAGTTTTTTCGACAAAAAATAAAAATAATCCCAAGTCTTAGTACCAATAGAAAACAAAATTCAATTATTGAAAATAAATATAAAAACCAATTTTACTATTTCTACAAATTAAAATTTATTTTAAAAATTCTGTAAAGAAAAGATTCTCATATTTTTATAACCATACCTTTTAAGTTAATCACACAAAATCCCATTCCAAAGATAATAATAGAGACCTCTCGTCGCTCCACTCTGTCGAGGAGGTATTGCTTTATATACTCTGTCAAGATGCCTAGAAAACAATCACCCGTCTCGAACGGACGTGAGAGACCTCTATCGTTCCCTACATCATGGGTTCCGTAAATGCATCGTTATTATCTAACAAAACGCCATCGCTAAAACAAATCATAATACAATTCACTAAAATAAGGATTATCCTTCTCTACCAAAGCATACTTCTTTTTTCGACTATATTTTTTTATCTGCTTCTCCCTGGCCCTTGATTCGTAAAAATCATCTCCACATTCAAAGTAAACAAGCTTTGTAATATTATATTTAGCAGTATGAGCTTCTGGGTCAACGTGGTTCTTATGCTCCCACACTCTTTTTTTTAAATCATAAGCATGGCCAACATAAAACCTTTCATTACTTTTATTCATAAGTATATAGACATAATACATAAACCCCTCCTGTATTTATTTTATTATATAAGATTTCTCCTAATAATTGAAATATTTTAATAATAAGTAATGATACTAGCAATTAAATAAATTCATCCCGATGCATCCACAAAATCTCATTCCAAAGATATTAATAGAGACCTCTCGTCGCTCCGCTCTGTCGAGGTGGGTGGATTTTTTCTTTCTCTTATATTTTTAAGACATAGACTTTCAAAAGTCCCCAAAATCTTTTTTATACATTTTTACATATAATAATTAATATATATGAAAACCCAAGAAAAACTCAAACCCTCAACCCATGTCGAACAACTGGAAGGAGTGAGAGACCTCTATCGTTCCCTACATAATTGGTTTCGTAAATACATCGTTATTATCTACATAAAATAAGATCCTAATAAGACATCCCGATGCATCCACAAAATCCCATTCCAAAGATAATAATAGAGACCTCTCGTCGCTCCGCTCTGTCGAGGTGGTATTGCTTTATATACTCTGTCAACATGCCTAGAAACCCACCACCCGTTTCGACCGGAGGTAAACCCGTCGGCTAGTTGAGACATGCGCCTGCCATGTGCAGTCAGTTCGTCGGGTCGGGGGGGGAAGACCCGTCGCCTTTGGGAAGTCTAGCCCGTCCGGCTCGAGGAGGACACCTGTTACGATGAAGATTGGTGATCCGTTACCTACTTTTTTATCCTAATATCATTATCAATCGGTTGGGGCAATCTATAGTCTTTATAAAATGTTTAAAAATTTCTTGTGTATAAAAAATATCAGTCAATTTGGTATAGAAAAAGAGGAGATTTTTTCTCCTCTTTTCTTGTATAACTCAATCCACGTACTGGCGATTGGGCTTATTTTTAATTCTAAAATCTATTAAGCTTCAACAGCTTGAGATTTTTTGTAGGCTACGAATGCGCCTATCATGATTGCAGCACCTGCAACTATGAAGATTAGAGAACCAATACCACCTGTTTGTGGGATTGATACTTTTCTATTTATTACTTTAAGAGCGTCGTTTACTCCGTCATTAAATTCTTTAACAGTTAATTTGCCATCACCATTAGCATCAAATTTCTTCTTAGCTTCAGCAAATGTAATTCCTTTAATGTCTGCATCTTGAGTGATTTCATCTGTATCTTTCGCATTTGCTTTTAATACTTTATATTCTTTAGTATTATCATATACGATATCACCAGAACTATATGTTCCTGGTCCTACTTCGAAATCAATATCAGCTCTGTCAGCGTATTTTACGCCGTTCACAGTTGGTGCTTGAGTCTCTACTAATGTGTAGGTACCTTTGTCAAGTCTTGTTACTTCAAATTGACCAGCGTCATTTGATTCAATTATTTTAACACCTTGTGTGTTTTTACCTTTTACATCAGTTGCATCAACCCATTGATAGAATTCATTAGCTTTTACTACTGCTTTATTTAGGTTTTCTTGAGCTGTAGTAACTTTAGCCTTTTCTTCTTGTGTTTGTTGAGCAGCTGGAAGGGCATTGTATGTCTTTACAGCGTTATCTAATGCTGTTTTAGCTGTTGCTACTGCATCTTGGTCTGATTTAATAGCTGACGCTTCTTTTTCTTTTAAGTATTTTCCTTCTGAATTCTTAATAGCAAATTTAGCGCCTTTTAGTCTTTCGTCTTCTTCGTTAACTTTGACGAATTTCTTACCATAGGTTACAACTTTTGGTGTTGTTGGTTCTAATGGTTGTGGGTTATTTGATTTGTGGTTTGTTACTTCGATTGAACCGTCAGCTTTTTTAACATATTCAGCGTCTGAAAGTGTTTTTGATTCAATTTCCACTACCTTATATTGTTTGTTATCCTTTAGACCCTTCCAAGTATAAGTAGTGTTTCCACCTTTTTGTAGTGTTACTACAGATTCAAATGTATATCCATCAACTGTGTCAAGTTCAGCAGCTGTCACATCTTTACCTGTGTTTGCATCTACAAGTTTGAATTTAGCCCATTCACCATCTTCAAAAGCAGATCCATTATCCCAAGTTTTTTCTACTGTTATTTCTCCATTTTTTGGGTTTGTTGGAACAGGAGTATTTCCTTTTCCTTTGTTATTACCATAGAAGAATCTAACGTTGTTTGATTCTGGAATGTCGATTACTGCATCTTTGTTAATTTTAGCAGAGTATGTTAACATTACTGTAACTGCTGCTGCTTGGTTATTGATTTTCTTTAATCCTTCTTCGGTGAATTCTGCTTTGAATCCTCTTTCGTCATCTCTTGTTAATTTATAATCTTTATTAAGTTCTGCTGGTTCACCATTAATTGTTATCATAAGGTCTTTATTATATGTTAGACCTTTTGTCATGATATCGTCCCAGTATGCTTGAGCATATTTTGCTTGAGCTGGGATTTCAGTTTTAATTTCGTATGGAACGTTTTTGTCTAATTCTTGTGATGCAGTAGCTTTTTCTTTTGTATAATTTTCATATACAGCGCCAGCACCTAGATTATTTTCATTGTCTGTTTTTTTAGTTAATGAATTACCTTGTTTGAAGTTTTTGTCTATTTTTGGTTTTTCTTCAGTGTTCTTTGGGTATACGTGAGCTTCTGTTACAGTACCTTTTTCATTACGTAGAGGAAGTGTAAGTATGACTGGTACTGCTTTCATGTCTGTAAGTGTATTGCCAGGTTTTTTTGTTACATTAGCCTCATTGATTTCTTGTGCATTAGGGTTAGCTTTGTCTGCTTTTTTGATGTATTTACCATTAGCTTTTTTAATTAACTCATTATTTTCACTATCATAGTAAGATTCGCCACGATATGTTGATTTTGAATGAATTTCAAATATTTTGTATTCACCTTTAAAGCCTGTTGTTGTAAATTGTTTACCCTCACCGCTTGTAGTCTCACCACCAAGAGTATCAGCTGGAATCTCATCTAATTTGGCTTCATTAACTTCAGTTTTAGTGGTTGTAAATTGTCCACCTTCTTTAATCCAATAGTATTTTCCGTCAGTATCTTTCTTTGCCCATGCAAAATAAACGCCATCGATATCTCTTGCACCAACTTCAAAGAAGGATTCTAGGTCTGTTAGCTTACCGCCTTGATATTTTTTATCAAGCTTGTGAGCTTTTAAACCTTCTTCAGTCATCAAAATCTTGTGAACTGTTACAGATTCTGTTTCTGCATTGTCAGCTGTTGAAGTAGTAGCAGCTCCTGGAACTTCATCTCCAGCTGCTTTAGCACTTGTGAATGGTGCTACGAGGATTCCGAAGACCATTGCGAATGCGGTCAATAATGACAAAATTTTCTTTTTCATTTTGTTCTCCTTTATATTTTTTGTCTTGTCGCTGTGGGTGACAGGGTGTGTGCTAACTATCATTGGATTTCCCTGAGTTTGAGGGGCATCGAGTTTGTGGGATTCTTTCTCTCGACTTCGCTCGAGACAGGCTCCTTTTCGCTCAGAATGACACTCAAGTATACACCTTCGTATGAGGGGTCCTGAGTTTGTGAGGTCTCTCCTCCGCCTTTGGCGTCGTTCTGCTCTGCATCAGTCCTTCCATCAATTTGGTTTCACCAAATTGGGATAGGGCTTCAGAGACGGCGCTCGATATTTAACACTAAAAAGTATTACACATTGTCTCGCTTCGCTCGACCACTCCGTGGAGGGTCCTCCATGAGCCGGACGGGCTTGCTCTTTCAGAAAGGCTGCGACTTGCCTTTCGTGCTGGTGGGCCAGCTGCTTATAGGGGGCGTCCTTTTGGGATATACCAGCGGGGCGGCCTATAAATGGTTCGGTTTTCTATTGTCTAAGGGTCTATTCCCTTTTAGCTTTGCCTTAGGCTCTTGCCTATAAAGCCAAGCTTTCCTTTTCTTTACTATATCATAAATCGAGGATTTGTAACATTCTTTCTAGCTCAATTGAGCTTGCCAGTCCCATCGCCCAGTACTTGCGGCAATGGTTTTGGCTTTATAATCATAGGCAAGAGCCTAATAATTATTGGTTTTGAGTATTACTCTTCGTTCATTCTGGTCCAGCGTTTGTGAGGTCCCTCGTCGGTCGCTTCGCTCCTTCTGTCGGGACGGCGCTGATTATTGGTTTTGAATATAACTCTTCGTTCATTCTGGTCCAGCGGTTATGAGGTCCCTCGTCAGTCGCTTCGCTCCTTCTGTCGGGACGGCACATTTTCTCTCTCGCTTCGCTGCGAGTGCTCCGCATGGGGACTCTTCCCGAGTCCCTTTGGGTTTTCTCTAGCTATTTGCTTCAATGGATTCTCTACGTTTGTGATAGATATAAGCTCCACCTATCATAACTGCAAGACCTCCGATTGTGAAGCCTATCCACGTACCAGGGCCACCTGTGAATGGATATTCACCCTTCTTATTTTCGATTTTAATTGGATCTGTTGATTTAATTTCTGGTAAACTATCAAACTTTTTAGTTCCAAAATATACATTATCTCCTCCGCTTGCGAAGCTTGCTTCCACGGTAATGTCTTTATTTTCAGAGATTAACTGGTTGGCATTTTTATCTTTGATATCTAGTTTAATATTTCTCTTTACCTCAGTATTCCATGAAGTTTCTTCTTTTATTTCTAAAACTATAGAGTCATCAGACTTGATATCTGTTGTTCCAGTTTTATCAGAACCAGCTTTGATTGAAGCAATGGCTTTATTTAAATCAATTACCAAATCTTTATTATTAGTAAAATTGAAAGTAGGTACATATCCTGTTTTTTGAACTTCTTGTCCTTTTGCTTTTAGATAAACCTTGACTGTTCCACCTGAATTAAATCCAGACAGAGTTAGGATTGACTTAGAGTTTTCTCCATCAGCTTTTGGATAATCAATCATCATATTATCTGGGTTTACAGTAAGTGTATAGGTATCCACATGATACCAACCAAAGGTTATACGATTCATTAAAGATGCTCTACTTAGTGACATAGACATATAAGATTGTCTTGCTTCATATAGTTTTCCATCTTTATAAATAAATTCTTTTACAAAATCTTTTGGAGCTATATAACCCTTAGGTGCTTTTTCTTCTTTAAGAGCGTAGTAGCCATTTTCATAGAAGGTAAACTCAATCTTACCATCTTTTCCTGTGGTGAACTTATCTACTGGCTTATATCCTTCTGGAGCAGTTTCATCTTTATTTAAGACTAACTTATCTCCACTAGTATTTTGATATAATTTAAGCTCAGTGTCAGAATATTCTCCAGTTTTTTCTTTCTTATAGAATACTTTAAATTCAGCTCCTGCAAGTTTTGTTTCTTTGTTACCTGAATCGACTTTAACAAAGCTTATCTTTTGTTCTTTCTTATTTACTATCTCAATAGGTTTTATACCGTCTTCTTCATTGTTTGAAGCATCTTCTGCTGTTCCACCTACTGGGTTATGAGTATTATCTTTTCTTATGATTCTGCCATTTTCATCTACATCAAATTCCGCTACTGGATCTTTTGCCTTTTTATATCCAGTTGGGGCAGTGATTTCAATAACTTTGTAGCTACCTGGTTTAAGCATAGTATATTCAAATACTCCGTCATCGCCACTTGTTTTATCTCTAGACGCATCTACCACCCATTGTCCTTCGTTATTTTTATATTGAAGCTGGAATGTAGCGCCTTTTAGAGCGTTGCCGTCTTGGTCAACTTTTTTGAATTTGATTTTGTTTTCTGGGTTTACGGCTTGAATTACTAAGTTTGCTTTTGCTGTAGCTTCATTTCTAAAGAAGTATTGTTTATCCCATCTTGTTACATAACGGTCAGGATCATCTATCATTTGCAGTTTACCATGACCAACATAGGACGACTTATCTTTTCCACTTACTTTTCCTGTAACTTTTAACAGATAAGTAGAATTTGAATTTAATCCACCTGGAAAAGTAATGCTTTCTTCTTGGCCTGCAGCGAGATATGTTCTGGATCTTATTTGAACAGGTTTAGGAAGATTAGGGTTTTCTTCGTTTACACCAAATGATAATGGCAACAAGTCATCAAGTTTTGCATTACCATCAAGTAGGTAGTAATCAATATTCAAGTTTTCTATATTTTGGTTTGAATAGTAGTAGAATGTTGATCTTGGTGTTTTGCTCCTATCCCTATTTACATAGTAGTAATGAACAAATTCGCCCGTATCAGGATTAAATTTAATAATCTTTGATCCAAGGTTTAGGTGATCTTGGGTCATTTCGTACCAATTTCCATCAGTCGCTTGATATTTTTCTTTTGCAGTCATTGAGTCATATACGACATTGATTGTATCTTCTTTTTTATCTTTTATCTGATCATTTACAACAACTCCACGTTCAATGCTTTGGTCCCCTGCTTTTGGTACTTTATTTAGATTTATATATGCTTTTAGCTTATTAGAAAATTCTACTAGGTTATAGGTGTCAGCATAATTTGTGAAAGTATAAGTTATTGTGCCATTTTCTCTATCATAATCAGCTTTGGCTATTGTACCTACTCCATCTGCAATTATATCAAGGTTATCTATATGAGTTTCCATTATTCCGTGGAGGTCGATGTTGTTACTTAATTTTAGTACAAAATAATCTCCAGGATTAATCTTTAAGTTGGAATCAATAGTGTATTTGTTATTAAATTCAAATACTTCTCCAAAGTGAGGATGCATTTCATCTTGTTTATCAGACTGTAAATCATCTTTTTTACTTTCTGGATTTAATACACTCAGTTTAGATTCTGATAATGTTATGCTGCTTGATACATCTTTTCTTCTTTGTGGCGCATCTTTTGCATAAGGGTCTAGTCCCTCACCACCTACAGTGAAGTTCCATACTTGTTTATTGTTGATATATCCATCTGGTGATTTTACTTCTTCAAGTCTGTAGTTACCTATTTGTAAGCGAGTAAATTCAAGAGTTCCATCTTCACCAACTGTTCCTTCTTCTTTGGCTCCAGTTGATATGTTAGTTAACTTAAATTTTGCTCCTGGTAATTGATTTGTGGCTTTTATTTCTTTGCCTTTTTGGTCAACTTTCTTAACTGTGATTTCACCTTTACCTGGTTTTTCGTTTATGATTTTACCCATGTTCTTGGCAGTAGCGCTTGTTACAAAGTCAACTAGCTTACCATCTTTTGCAGATGTGGATTTTTCTGGAACGTATTGATATACGCCATTTGCTTTGTCATATTCTAATGAGATATAACCACTTGATCCATCAACGATTTTAATTTGCTTGATAGGATATCCGTGACCATCACTAACTACAATAATTAAATCATTTAAATTGACTATCTCATTTGTAGTAGGGTTTACAATCTTACTATCCTTAATGCTAATTTTCTTTGAATCCACACTGCTTACTTTTATGATTTCATTTTTATTGTCTGGATTAACCATATTTAAGTCACTTAAATTGTAAGCTTTTTCGTCATTTTCAGCAAATTTTACCTTTATAGATTTGATATCTACAACTTCTCCAGATTCTGGATCTACAATCTTACCAGAGTTTGTCTTGATTGTTTCTACTGTAAATCGTAGAAGTGGTCCATTTATTGGCTTGTAGCCTTCTGGAGCTTTTACTTCTATAAGTTGATACCTGCCTGGTTTTAGTCCTCTAAATCCAAAGTAGCCGTTGAAGGCTGATGCAATAGTAGAACCTTCTACATCCTTGTAACCATTGATTACATATTCTTGAAGCTTGAATACTGCTCCTTCAAGTCTTCTCTTTGTAACTTCTTCACTATTTACATCTTCCTTATCATTATCTCTTCCGTGTTTTGAGAAGGTGATATTATAAGTTTCTTCTTCGTTTACTATATCCATACCTTCCGGTCCGACCTGGGTTTTCTTATTAGAAGTATATAGTGGTCTGATGTTTATACTTGTTGTGACTGAATCAATGGTTTTATCAATACCATTATAAGGCACTGCAACTATACCAGCATTTCTCGGATTTCCATATGAATCAGTAAATTTCTTGCTCAACCAGTTTGCATATTTTTGTCCATCTGGTTTTTTTGCTCCCCATGGAGTAGGAGTGCCTTTTTTCTTAAGTTCTCCATTTACATATGTGTCTTTTTGGTATACAGAGCCGAAAGTTTCTGCACCTGCTTGGTAGGATCCTCCAAGTTTATAGTGTTGAGTTCTATTTTGGTTTAAACCATCTGCTTGCCAGAAGTATCTTGGTGTCTTGAAATCAACATTCATTTCTATTTTGCCGATTTTTTCTTCTGTAATATTATCATCATAGAAACCTTCGATATCAATGTAGTAAACGCCTGGGTCAAGGTTTAATTGGTCTTCGTCAAAGCCCCAATCAAATGGTCTCCACCTAGCTGTGTTTACTACTGATACATCGTCATTTGCTATAGTGTAGTTTCTAAAGATGTCATTTAGTTTTGCCTTATCTGGATCTCCATTAAGACCAGTTATCTTATAAGTTGACCTGTAGGCTGTCTTTACACCATATTTTTCATTATAACCAATTTTTGGTGGTTGACCCGGAGCGTCCAATTCTTCTCTCTTATGCTTTGGAGTTATTTGAACATTGACAGGTTTATTGTAAGCTCTTGTATCAATATAGATTCTTTGAATATAAGTCTTACCTTCTGTATTCATATGAGTAATACGAGCTGCGTATTTAATACCATTTTCAGTTGTTTTTATTCCTGTACTATTTCCAAAACTATCCAAAGCCTTGTCAGAGTTTACAAAAGAGTTTGGTGTTTCATCTGGTCCTTGGTAGACTGCCTTTAGTTGGTTAGTTTCTTCATCTTCGTATACATGAATCTTCCAAGGAGCTTGAGCTTTTTTGTATCCTGATGGAGATGCTGTTTCTTCTAGTAGATAGTAACCGGGTTCTAAGGCTAGACTTTGTAATTTACCTTCACTATCAGTAAATACCAACTTACCATCTTTTCTAGAGAATCCTTCTATTTCCTTAAATGTAGTATCTACAGTTGTATATTTATCATCTGTTGCTTTCTTTAAAGTGAATTTACCACCTTCAAGAGGTCTACTATTAGAATCTCTCTTGAATATTTTAAGATCAAGACCTGTTTGCTTGTTGGTGATTTTTATTAATTCGCCATTACTTGGTATAGGAATTTCGCCTTCTTGTGGTCCTTTTATTTCTTTTACTTTGAAAGTAGCTGAAATATTAACCCCTGATTCTGGCATTGTAAACGTTAGTCCATTTACTTGTACTGAAGTACCATTTATATCAGTTACGGTTAAAGTATCAAGTTCGTAGTATTCATTTGGAGTTACACTTACTGTAACTTCTTCTCCTTTTGTTGCAATAGCATTTACGCTTACCTTACCATTTTTTGATGGTTCTACTGTTATTGGATAAACATTCTGTGATATTGGTTTAAATGTAGCCTTAATTGTTACATCTTCATCTGGCATTATAAAAGAGTTCCCATCAACTATATCAACTTTTTGTCCACTACCAGATTTTACAACAGAAAGACCTGTTATTTTGTTTCCATCCTCTGGAATAAGTGTGAATGTTACCTTTTCTCCTTCGGCTGCCTCTTCCTTATCTACTTCAATTCTGCCTTTGCCAGTAGGTTTTGTAGAAATCTTATGCTTAGTTTTTGGTTCAGCTTTCTTTGCAAATGTTGCTTCTACAAGAACATTTGATGCAGGCATTACAAATGACTTAGCTTGCATATCTATGTTGTGTTCTTCTCCAGCTTCATCTGTGTATTTTAAAGTAGCAAGTTCATAGTCAGGATCTGGTTCAATTGTTAAAGTAATTATTTCTCTAGCAATAGCCTTCTTTTTATTTGCTGTAATCTTACCATTATATAGCTTAGCTATCAGTACACCATATTGTTTTTGTTTTTCTTTAAATGTAGCAGATACTGCGACATTACTTGCTGGCATTGGGAATGAATATTTTCCATCTGCCACCTTATTTGTTACATCAACTCCAGCTACTGTTAATTTGTCAAGTTGGTATCCATCACTTGGACTAATACTTAATGTGACTTTTTCGTCTTTTTTAAGATCAGTAGTTTTTTCTGCTGTAACAGATCCATTTGCTCCATTAGTAATATTTAGCTCATATGATGAAACTAGGTTCTTATTTATCGAAGCTTCTTTATCATAAGAGTCAGCAATCCATAAAGTTGAAGCTCCCATAGAATAAACATAATCAACGCCCAAGCCAATTCCGAATATAGGATTATAGTATGTTTCTATTTCAACATACAAAGGTCCTCTAGTTGTCGCTGGTATTTCAGACTTAATCCTTTGTTGCTTGCCAGGTGGTGTTGGATAAGATTGTGTACAAGCATTTGTAATATCCTTTTTGTTGATTGGATTATCCAAGGTTGATTTAGGATCTACTTGATAAATTTTATAAGTAGTCTTGCCATCACTTAAATCTATACCATATTTTTCTGGCTCTCTATGGAATTGAACTTCTCTTTTTGTATAAGAAGAATAGTCGTCTTTTAGTAAGAAAACTTGTCTAAACTTCTTATCAACCTTATTAATTTCAGTGATTTTTGTGTTTCCTAAGTTCTTGTCTTGAATCCTGTCTCTTCTTCCAATAGAAGCACTTGGATCAACTTTTTGCCAATCGCTTGGTGATCTTAAAGGAGTTGGAATTGATTCTTCTGAAAATTCTAGTGTATTTTCAGCTAAGGCTAATCTTTCCCTTGTGTTAAACTCATCCATAGATTTTAAACTTGGACTTTCTCCTAAGTATTTATTAGCTAACATATGGCTATTATTTTCTAAAAGACTCCTATAGGCTAAAGTTCTTACTGTGGTATTGTTATTTATTCCATTGGCATTTGGAGCAACAAGATTAGTATTTGCTGTAAGACCTTCTTGTTTATTAACCTTGATATACTTAGAGCCATCAGATGTTATTCTTACAGTCCAGTCTACATTTGATTTTTCATAGCCTGGTGCTGGTTCGATTTCTTCTAATTTATAGATTCCTGGTCTTAGTTTGTCAAAGGAGATTATACCGTCTTTACCAGTTGTGATTTCTCTTTCTTCTCCACCTTCGCCAGGTCCAGTTAATCTAAATTTCGCACCTTCGATTGCTTTTTTATTGTCGCTGTGCTTAACTTTTTTAAGTTTAAAATCAAATGTTTTTAACTCGTTTGTTACATCTAAGGATCCTTCTCCTACATATGAACCAATGATATTACCATCATTTGATACTACAGGAGATGCTTCTTTGATTACACTTGCTCTTTCGTAGTAGTCGGACTTCCAGTATGTTATACCATTTTCTGTCCAGTCCATACCAGTACCAACTCCACCATATTCTTCCTTATATGGAATTTTAACGTCAATAACAAGTGGTTTATCAGTTTCTGGTAAGTTTAATTTTAGTCTGTGTGGTTCGCCAAAGCGAGAATCATCTACCTCTTTTGTAACATCGCCTGTGATTTCTGTTGCACCATATTCTGCAAGTCTGATGTCAGAGATTACTCCTGTTACTGGCTTATTAAGTTTAAATACTTGATAATCTGTTCCCGCTACTGCATTTCCGTTATACCAATCCATGTTTGGATATTCTGGTTTTTCCCTATGAATTGTTGCAGTAGTTTTTCCTATACTTACTGATTCTGGGTTTATTACGTATCTTTGGATTACATAAGGTTTTTGACCTTGTCCTGGATTTCTATTTATACCGACAATTCTTGTACCCATTTTAAATGGATTGACGTTATTTCCTGTCCAGCCTGTACGTCTGTTGTCATAGTCGGTCCAACCTTCTAGACTTCTGCCTTTTACATCAACCCAATTAACATTAGGTTTTTCTAGGATTGAGTCTAGATCTGATGTTGTACCAGAATTTTTTCTATAGTTATAAACTTTTTTATTTCCATCTTTGTCTATTACAAGAACCCATTTTTTCTTAAGTTCCTTGTAGCCTGTTGGAGCTTTAGATTCTTCTATAATATAGGTTCCTACTTGTAGATCTTTGAATTCTACAAAACCATTAATATTAGATTTGCCAGTTTTAATAACTTTAGTACCTTCTTTGTTTTTTATGACAAATTCTGCACCTTGAAGAGCTTTTCCGTCAGTATCTTTTTTATAAACACGGAACTCTGTCCCACTTGGTTTGTTAGATACTGGCATGATAATAATATTTTCGTTGTTTCCAAAATATGACTCATCAGATCCAACTAAACCTATTTGAGTAATCCTAACTGATCCGTCTGAATAAACAGTTACTGACCACTTCTTTTCTGACTTGACAAAGTTATCTGGAGCCCTGGTTTCTTTTAGGGTGTATGAGCCAGGAGCAAGGTTTGTGAAGCTAAGTTCACCGTTTTTATCTGAAGTTCTATAGATGGAATTATTTTTAGCATCTGTTAATTCAAATGTAGCTCCGGCAAGCTTGCTATTATCGGATTGGTTTGATTTTATTATCTTAAACTGTCCTGGTGTGTATTTCTTATTTATTACACCAACATCTTCTTTATAATATTTTGGAGTTTCTCCACCAGTTTGGTCACCTTTTGCAAAACTTTTGTTGGCTCCACTTGCGAAGGCTGATTTTAGATTGCCGTTGTTCATTACATAGGCTCTCCATTTTTTATTGAAAGCATCTATGTCTGGAATCTTAAACCTTTGTTCAATAACATAACCTTCACCATTATTAATGTTGGGCATTTTTATCTTAAGTGGTTGATTCTTATTGTCTATCAGCTTTCCACTTGGATTGATTTGACCCTTATCATAAACCAATGTAATACCATTTTGTGATATGGTCGCATTTTGATTTGGATCAACCGAAGCATTGAAAACCGGTCTGTAAATATTAGGTTCTTGTTCTGCCCTGAAGCCCATGGATTGTGGCATATAATCGTTAACCAAAGTATTAAAAGCATCGTGAATTACTCTAACATTTGCCTCAGTACGGTAGATTTTTACCCTGTCAAGCTCTTGTCTTGGTTTAGTACCTTCTCCTACCCAATCAGCAATATTTCCTCCTTGGAAATTAGTTGTTATCCAGTTATAGTTAAGAGTTTTAGGATTAACTCTTTTATAAGGATTTCTATCGCCTATTACGTTGTAGTAGGAGATTACATCTACATAATACTCTCCATTTTCTTCATAGATTTCTCTAAAGTAGTAGTTTTGTACAGGTTCGTTGTTACCTGAATCATGGGCGTCGAAGAAGGCATTTATGTCTTTATCTAGTTTTTGACCTGATATACCTGTTTGCTTTGGTTCTACTGTTATAGTAAATGGATAGGTGCCAGTATTTTTGGCATAATATTTACTTGGTATCATACCTATAAGGTCAATAGTAGCTGTTGTCTTTCCTCCATCAGTATTTCCATTGAAAACATAAGTCAATAGGTTTGTATTGTAGTCGAAGTATGGATCTGCAATGTCTTTTCCACCTTTTCTTATCTTTGGAAATCCTGCGAAGTATTGAGTGAAGTCGAGGTTTGGATCAAATTGAATTTCAAATCTATCACCTTTATTTGATTGAGATAAAGTTATGTCTGCGTGATATTTTAAGGATTCATATCTGTAAGCTTCCCATACTTTTGGTCTTTCACCACGACCGTATGCTTGTCCTTCGTTATAGTCAAGCCATTGGTTTACACTAGTTACTATTTCCGTACTAGTTTCACCAATTTCATCTCCCTTTTCGATATGGTAATCTTGACCTGGGACTGGTGTAGCTGATGAATTTTCAAAACGACTAATGTACCTTACTTCTTTAGATTCATTAACTTCTACTTCGAAGTAGACACCGTTTTTCTCATATCCGTCTGGAGCCTTAACTTCTTCGATAGTATATCTTCCTTCTGGATATTCTCCAAAAATAGCCTTACCATTTTCGTCAGTTATCTTATTTGCAATTACATTTCCTTCGCTATCTTTTAATACAAATTCAGCTCCAGAAAGTCTATCTCTCTTTCCATCAGTAGAAGTATTGGCAAATTTGAAAACTTCTATTGGTTTTTTCTCGAATGGAGTATTTTTAATAGTTATTGTTGGCTTATCATCTGCCCCAATTGTATTTTTGCTTAAAGATACAACTTTTTGTAGATTAGTTTGATTTGCTGTATTTTCATCGGTTAGCCAATCGTAATATAGGGTGGCCGAATTATTTTGACCAATATTAGCCTTAACTTTTACTAAGAATCCCCAGTCCCCTGCAAATCTTTCTTTAGGGAAGTAGATTTGATAGCCAGTTCTTCCTGTATAAGAATCTGTTTTATTAGGATCACCTGTAATCTTATTCTTGTGATTGGCATTTATTACATTATTTCCAAGTTGTAAATTATTTGCAGTTTGACCTTCCATTGCAGATTTAACATATGGTCTAAATCCTGGAGATACATCGTATGCTGTTACATTTGTAATACTAACATTTGGAATAGAAATGTTAAGTCTTGTATTTCTATCAGTCCCTCCATTTTGTCTTGGGGCTATTGGTTTTAGGTATAGGTAGAATTCTACATCTCCATTTTCATCGACTTTTCCATAATGCATAGCATTCATGTAGTCTGGCCAGTTCGGAGAATTGTTATGTTCTACTACTTCTGTTTTACCTGCCGGTTGTGAGAAATCAGCATTTTTCCCAGATACACTAACTTCACCATTGTCTGATATTGTTATAGTCTTGTTTTCTCCATCTAATTTGTAGCCTTTTGGTGCCTTTGTTTCTGTAAATTGATAGGTTCCAGGTGGAATATTTGTGAAAGTAGCTTCACCGTTCGCATCTGTTACAACACTTATTCCAGTTCCCAACAAGTGGAAGCTTGCTCCTTGGAGTTTCTTACCAGTCTTGCTGTCTACTTTTACTATTTTAAAAGTAGCTGGCTTCTTATTATCTATCTCCATTAGAGAGTTTAAAATAAAGTGATTTTTGTCACTATAATTGTAGTAACTTGTGTTTTCGTTGTATTTATATTCTTTACCACCATATGTTACATTATCTGTAGGGAAAGTTTGGTTTATTTTATAATCAATAGGGCTGGCTTCGTTTTTTTCATTTATATTCCAATACTTAACATTAGGAACTTTGATAAGTCTTTGCTTGCCAGTTTCTTGTTCACCTACATGAACACTGCCTAAATTAGTCTTTCCACTTTTGTCAACAACATTGATGTCTTGCTCAGGCATTTTTTTGTAGCCTTGTGGAAGGTTCCAGTGTTGGTCGATATATAGATCCCTATACTTAGAAATCTCAACTCCAGAAAGTGTTAATGGTTTTTTATCTCCTTGTGTAATATTAGTGTCGCATTCATAAACTGCAATGTTTCCTACTGGTTGTTTGCCATCTGGATCAGTTTCTTTTGATGGTGGAAACTTATTAGTAGTATGTTCTGATTTCTTAACTATCATTTTCCCACGGGTAGGACTGTTTTCATTAGTGTCTAAACCATAAACAGCACTATTACCACTTGTTATAGTTTGAGCTCCACCAGGAGTTCTGTCTGCTAGAGGCATACCATTATTTTTTTCATCTCCAGATGAGATGGCATCTGTGATAGTCCACTGTGCCTTGTCATTCGGTAAAAATTTACCTTGAATGGTAGTTCTATTATTTATACCAACACGGGTTGGTGTTGCTTTATTTATAGCTTCTTGTGTGAATCCTTTTTCAAAATTGTATCTGACAGCTCCAGCCTTATCTTTCGCTGCAAGATATATTGTAATATCAATTAGATAATTCCCTTGTACATTATCTACCTTAGTGTAGAAATTATATTGAAGATCTTGGGTTGATTCCGTCAAAGTATGATGCTTTGAGTCAACTATTCCAAGTTGTCCTATAATGGCATTATTATCTAATGTTACATCTTTATTGTTTAATTTTACTTTATCAATTTTTCCAAGTCCTGAGCCTTTAACTGTTGTTAGATTTAGATGGTAGCCCAGTGCTTTTAAATCTGTGTCTGAGTGAACTCTAACAGTCCAGTTAAGACCTGTCAATTTACCATCTATAATTTCTGGATCTGCATAAACATCTATAGGCACTTGGTAATTTTGATCATTTTTATCGTCAATAATTTTAATTACATCATCTCTACCAGGTTCTATAATAGATCCTGCTGGATTTCCATTCTTGTCAATTCTTTGTGGAAGAAGATCTTTTTGTGATTGAACTCCAAGTCCTGACACCTTGTTTGTGACTGTAAATGTGCCGTCAGAATCAAGGGTGATTTTAGTTTTGTCGTAGTCCACTGGTATATTTAGTGGAACTTGGATATTGTCATTGATATCTTCTGTAATGGTGTAGGTAATAATTTTATTCGCACTATCATATGATGGTGTGGCTATTACCCTACCATTGTGTGTGATTGGCTCAAGGCTAGATTGGTCATTTACCATCAGCTTTTTATCTAGGTGGATATTGAAGGATTGGCCCTTTTTAATTGGACCAACTCTATTTGAAGTATCAAAACGAGTTCTTATATTAAACTTCTTCCCATCTAGGTTTAGACCTTTTTCATTTACTTCAAATATGTGAGGTCTGAAGTTTTCGTTCCTGTCTTTTTCCACAAGGGCTCTTATAGCATCGCCATTGTCATCCATTAGTTTGGCTTGGTCGGCTTTTGAGAGTTTGTATTTTTTCTCGAAGCTATCTAATAGATTTTGGATTTCTTCTAGGCCGTTTTTTTTGTCGGCTAGGGCTTTCTTTAATTCCTTGTCTGCCTTTTGGAGTTCGGTTTGTCCTAATAAGGATTTTAGGCCTTCAACAAGTCCAGCTTCTTTTTTGTCTTCCTTTTTTGCTTCTTTTTTTAGCTTATCAAGATTAGCATCAAAGACTTTGATGGCTGATTTATTTTCAGCTTTTTTGTCATCAGATATTTCTGATTTTTTGTCAGCTGGTTTTTCTACTTTTTTCTCAGAAGCTGGTTTGCTTTCTGACTTTTCTACTGAAGACTTATCCTTAGTTGGATTTTCTTTTTTATCTTGTGGTTTTTCTTCAGTTTTTTTGTCATCTACCTTGATTTGGCTTTCTTTCTTTTCTGGATAGGCATAAGTGATTATTTCATCGTAGTTTAAATTAGCTACCTTGTTTTTTTGTTTATTAAGTCCAGATAGGATTGCTTCTAGGTAAAATCTTAGGTCAGATTTTTCGATTTTGTTGTTGGCTGCTAGGGCTTTTGTGAAGTCCTTTAGGTCTTGGTCAGTTATCTTGCCTTGGTTGTAGGAGTTTAGATTATTAGCAAGACTTTCGATAGCAGGTTCTTGATTGCCTGTTAGTTTGCCTTCTGATTTTAATTTTGCTATTAGGCTATCCTTGTTTAGGATGATGGCTGAAATTGTTTCTTTTTGAGGGATTTCTTTTTCCTCTACTGGGATTTCATTGCCATTAGCATCTGTTACGACGATTTGTGTGTCAGAAGTTTTTTCTTCTTTTTTGTCTTCAGTTGATTTGTTTTCTTCTGATTTTTGATCATCTACTTTGATTTCGGTAGATGGTTTTTTATCTTCTGCTGGTTTTGCTGCTGGCTTTTGGGTTTTGTCGGCCGGTGCAGGGTCTTCTTCGTCGTTTGATTTTTCTTCTTCATTTCCTTCTATATATATAGGGTTTTTTAGCACGCTATTATTTAGGGAATATGATTTGATTTTTGTGTTTTTCTTTGAGACTTTTGTTTGTAGGCTAAGTTTTGCAATAAATCCTTTTGGTATTTCGAATTTAACCTTCTTTGAAAAGTCTATTTTTTGAGAAAATTCCTTTTTGATTTCAAAACCGTTTTCGCCTTGTTCATAATAGTCTAGGCCTATTTGTGAATTTGCTGTTTCTTGGTTTTGATCAAGGTCGAAATCATAGGTGATTTCTTTGTTATTCTCTTCTACGTTTACTATGTAGTCAGTCCATGTGATGGTGTCATGACTTGCAAATAGGCCACCAAGTATTCCTTCTTTTTTGTAGTCGCCTTTTGCTTTTGATAGTTTTTCATCTTTGTGAATCAATTCTATTATTTGAACTTCTTCATTGTCTACTAGCCTGATGCCTGTTTCTGCCTTTAGGGTGTAGGCAAAAATATTTGCCGCATCATCTTTTAGACCCATTATCAACTCATAGGACCTGCCGTCTTTGGCCTTTCTCACATCTGCTCTAAGCTTGTAGATTATTTCATCATTTGCCTTAGATTTTAGGGTGAGACTGTTTAGGTCGCCTTTGATTTCTGGGGCCTCTTCTGTATCCACACTTGCTGATATTAATTTGATGTCTTTAATATTTGAAGTAGGTGTCTTTGCTATGGTTAATGAAAGATTTTCATCACTAACTTGGTTTGGGTTCTCATTCTTGGCTTGGTTTTTTCTTTTTGCCTTGATTGTGTAGTCTATCTTTGTCAATGACTCATCGAGGGTCGATGTGATTTCTAGACTATAGTCACCCAAATCTTTTTCTATTTTTGTTTGGTCTGTGTTTTCTACCTTGGCTTGATCTTCCTTTTTTGGAGCAAGGCCCATGATAGACGAATTTGCATCGTAGACTACAGGCTCTGGTGCATTTGCAAAAGCTGTAGGTGGGATTGACATAGATATGGCAACAATTGATGCAAATATTTTTCTAGTTAGTAGACTCATTTTCCCTTTCATAATAACCTCCTTCCTTTCTCTTCATTGTCGATAATTTTGTCTGGAAATTTTATCTTAGCTATATTCACTTTTATCCGATATTTTATCATTTTCATAGTTAAATCCTTGTTTTGATATATTTTCAATTATTTTTTAGTTTTTTTTGTAAATTTTTGTTAAATGTCGTTTGAGTTAAATTTTTCTTTATAATTCTTACTATTATAATATAACATTTTGAAGATTTTTACAAGAGAAAAGTCTCTTGGTTACTAGGTTTTCTGTGTTTTTTTGTAAATTATTAACTCGTTTTTTCGTTTTTTTCTTAAATACTTTAGTGAAACTAGGTTATTTGCCAATACTCTTTTATATTTATTTATAATTTACTTTGTTTTTATAAATATATAGTATAAATTTATATCAAATTTCCCGAGGAAATAATTATAAATAATAGGCCATAAATAATCAAAAATATATCAATCTAAGATTAGATTATTAAGAAGAGGGCTGGATTTTTCCTAGCCCCCTTCTTCCTAATTTCATTTGTTATCTATTAATCTGCTTCTTAGGTTCAAGGATTGAAGATATCTTATAAAGATTGGAGTATAGACTTTTTGTGATGATTTTTTCTTTGATGGTTGGGAGTTTTCCTTCTTGTCTTTTTTCTTTTCGTCATCTTTTTTATCTACTTTTTCGTCTGTTTTCTTGTCGGTTTTTTCATTGGTTTCTCCCGCCTTGGTTGGATTCTTAGCTTCATTTTTGTTATCTATTTCAATAACACTTTTAGCGTCTATTTTTCCATCAACTTTGGCTTTATCATCTGGCTTGGATGCTTTGTCATCCTTGGCCTTTTCATCAGTTTTTGTCTCGTCTTTTGGATTTATTTCTTCTTTTGTTTTAGAATCTTCTTCCTTGTTTGGTTTTTCTTCTAAGTTCTTTTCGTCCTTAGGCTTGTTTTCATTTTCAGCCTTTGCCTTGTTTGGATCTTCTTTTTGATCTCCAGGTTTCCCTTCGGCTTTTGCGTCGTCTTTTTCGCCTATTGTCACTGTTTGGACTTTCTTAATGGCTTCATTTAGCTTCTTTTGTAAGTTCTTAGAGAAATTCCTTTCGCTTTCTAGCGGAGAATCTTTTGTTATGTCTGAGATTATTGATAATGGTGTAAGTTTGCCCAGATTTAGGACTACCTTATCTCCTCCTCGGCCCACAATTGGATCAGAATCATTATCTACTAGGATTATTTCATCTAGTTCTATAAGTTGTTGATTTGCCTTTGTGCCTAGGGCCTCAGCTTCTTTAACAAGTTGAGCTATTCTCTTGTATTCTTCTTTGGCTGCTTCTGGATCACTTGCTTCAAGGGCTGCCAGACTATCTAGTTCATAGTCTAGGAGCGCTTGCTGGATGAGCTCATAGATGTCTGATGTGACTTCCCTGAGTTCTTCAGTAAGTGCCTTGATTTCTCTATTTTCTTTTTCTATTTCTGCATTAATCTCTACTACAGATTTTTTCTTTTCTTCTGGCTTTTTATTTATTGGCATAAGTGAATTTTGGATTTGCGCCAATGGCGAAGCCATAATAGCTCCATTGTCCATCAAGCCTTTAAGTTTTGCATTTTGCTTGCTGATGGCTTGGGATAAGCTCATCATTTCAAGAGTTTCTGAGTCTATATTTGGATATAGCTTTCTAAGAGAAGCTTTTTCCGTTTGGATAAGTTTTTCCATATTTGGACTTAAGACCCTGTTTTGGTTTCCCTTCTTATTTATTAGGCTCGCTAGGGAAACTTCTGCCTTGCCTTCTTGTGTGAAATCTAGGTCAAAGGCTGTGATTTCGGCATCCTCGATAGGATTTGTTGTGTCTGTTTTTTCTCTTAGGTCAAATCTTAATAAGGAATTTGCTGGAAGTTTAAAATCTCTTGGATTGTCTATTTCTACCTGTTTTGCTTCCTGGGTGTTTGGATCGACATAAGTCGCCACTAGTTTATATGGACCATAATCAAGTTGGCTTGATTCCAAATAATCTGTAAGATTTTTCTCCTCGTCTGTGTCGTTTAGGAGGATTTTTGTAAATGGAAGACTTGCAAAAGGATTTTCCTTAGTTTGGTCCAAATAGGTCGCTTCCCTATTTTCCCCATCCCTTGCTATAGCGAAACCCTTGTCTTGGTCTTTTTCAACCTTTGCATCAAGCTTGCCAAAAGTAGTTTTGCCCTTGCTTGTAACTGCGTAATATAGGGTATAATCGCCAGCTTGGTCTTCTTCCCCAAGATTTACTTGGGCATTGACAATGCATTTATCTTTTATTTGGGTATTAATCCTAAAACCATAAACGCCATTACCTGCGATTTGTTTGCAAGATTCTGCCATTTCTTGACCTGCTTGGATGGCTTTTCCATCAGCTATAAAATTATTTAGGTCAAATTTTTTAACCTTGCCATCTTTTAGGGCAAATATTGAAATTGTGTAGTCTTCAGGGGACTTGTTGCCTTTTATTTCAAAGGTGTAAGAAAGTTCTCTATCACTGCCCTCTTTGAAATCTACTTGATGAGCTTTTACATCAATCTTATCTTCAATTTCTTTGCCTTTCTGACTTATGTAATTTATATTCGATTTAAAATCTAGTTGAGCTTTGTATTTAGTGTTTACAATAGTCTGTGAATTACTTAACGGCTGTGTTTGTGGGTTGTTTGCCGATTTAACTTCTATTATATTTGTCGGATTTTGTGCAGGACGCCTATCTTCCATGTTGACTTCATCACCACTTATAAGTTCAGTGTCTGCCTTTTCTGTTAGGCTATCAACAGGAGTAAGATTCATCTCATCAGCATTAGCATTTAGAGGAAAAGCTAAAGCTAGGGCTAGAGAAAGGAGTCCATATCCTAAATTGTTTTTTCTGATTTTCATAGTTTCCTCCGCTTACCTATATTTTATCACATTTCAAATTATTTACAATAACTATTTTATATTTGTTAACTATTAATGATTATTTCTAAAAAAATCTTAGTTATTTCATACACTTGCTTGCTTCCCTAATGGTTAGAGGGGCTAAGGCCTTTGATTCTTCATCCAAAAAAGAACCAACCCAGGCCGGATTAGTTTTGGAATATTCTCTCAGGGCCCAGCCTATGGCCTTGTCTATAAAAAACTTTTCGTCCTTGTCCTTAACAGGGATTTCTAGATTAATTTTTATAATTTTTGCCAAAAGGTCAGGGTCAGTTTGGTCTTTATATTTTCTTTGGTGGCCAATAGCAATTCGCCTGAGCCAAAAATTGTCACTTGTGGCAAGATCTAGGATTTTTTCTTCAAAAACTTTGTCCCCATGTCCAAGCCCACCTATTACGGAATCGATATTGTCGATAGTATCCCACCATGGGCGGATTTGTGCAAGATCTACTAGGTTTTCAAAATCACCTATTGTCAAAAGATGGCTTTGGGCCTTCAAAAGATCGAGGCCAAGGTAGTTTATTTCCCTATATTTATTTGAAAAAAGGCCGGTCAAAAGTGTCCGGTCAATAGATTTCGCTTTTTTACCTTCCTTTATAAAGGCCTTTGATAAATCTCGCCTGAGCCCTGCAGGCAGCCCATAAAAATCAAATTTATTTCTCATATAGGCCGACATCTTTTTTGCCCTTTCTGGGTATGCATGGCTTTTATAAATATTTTCTATTTCATTTATGGTAAACATTTTAGAAATTTTCTAGTCTGATATAGCCTGTAGGGCCGTAAATCGCCCAGTTTGTTGACCTTAGAAGGTCTGCACCGAAAACAACTTGGATGTCAGCTCCCTCAAGGGCAGGCTCAATTTGTGGTGAAGCAAGCCTTACTTCCTTATTATCATTTGTGAAAATAAAGCGGCTGAGGTTTGCAATGTCGTCAAGAGATTCCCCAAGCATGGTAAGGGTCTCTTTTACTTCCTTGTCAGAGTCAATCACCTCTTTGGCTAGGCTTGGCGAAAGGATGGTCACTGGCCTAGATGTGTCGATAGCTGCCTTTATAATCCTGTCATTAAAACCAATGTTTATGATTGGTTGGTTGGTCTTTTCCTTATTAGGTTCCATAAAGACTGAAGTTTGGACTTCAAAACGGCCCTCTTTTGGATTGGCCCTCCAAGCAAATTGTGAAATCACATTCCAACCTAGGACCATATCGCAATCGTTGGTATTACCCATTGGATCAGCGCCAAGGTCAAAGGTAGAATCTTTCGCAACTAGGACTGGAACCTTATTTAATTTAAGCCCACCGATTAATAATTCAGAAAGAAAAGCCCTCTTGTAGGTCTTTTTGTCATCTATGTAGTCCTTATCTAAATAATCTATATCAAGACCAGCCGCAAGGGACTCCTTGATCATAGTATTGCCCCTGGTATTAAACATGGCAATAAGATTCTTGTGATTAGAAGCAAGACCAAGGTAAATAAAATTAAAAAATGTATTGTCAGCAACTGGAACTAAAGAAAAATCCATATAAACTCCTTTTTTTCTTTTTATTTCTTTTATTATACCACAATATTTTTTCACTAGGTGAGTCTATTAATCCAGGATTAACATCTTTTTTTCTTCAATCCGAGATTAACTGCATCTTATAATTTTTTTCAGTCATTGACATTACTGCTCCGTAACTGGGGGAGCCCCAAGGGACCTTCCGCAGGGTCCCTCACTGGGTTCCCCCAGACCCCCTTTCCGCTACACCCCCGAGCGGCTCCTTATGCGGAGTGCGAAACCAGTAGTTTGACTACGGCAAACCTCTTTAATAGAGATAATAACCTTGTATAAGCTTATGTTTTTTCCTAACTGATTCCTAATCCACGAAGCCCTAAAAATCGCAAACTCGCTTACGCTCAAACATGCGATTTTTTAACGGGCTTCTTGATTAGAAATCTTTGCCTGATAAATAGGAGAATTGGTCTCGAAGTTCCAGATTTTGCAGGGCTCGTTTGGCTTCGCCAAACTTTGCTAGATGTGTTTTGCATTCTAAAACAAAGAGTTAAAAACTTAAGACCATGAATTTTAAAAGCCCAAGACTCCGTTAAGAAAATTGCACTGACAGCTTTTTACAAATAGAAATACAATAGATACTGTGAACTTATTTTTAAATGAATAGCACAAGTCAGACGAGATTGCAATTTTTAGGAGGCTTGGGATTTTAAAAGTTTAAACAAATATCATTCCTAAACGAGGACTCCTCCATACCAACACGTTTGCCGAAGGCAAACTCCTTTTTCCCCGCGAGGGGTCGCCCGGAGGGGGTAACGGAAGGGGGTTTAAGGGGGACCCGATGGGGGAACGTGCGAAACGTTCCCCAGGGGTCCCCCTTTTACGAAGATTCAACTGTAAATAAAATTATCACATATAAGATAGATAGCTTATCTCGGATAAGAAATTAAGGAACGTAATCTTTTTACAATTAACGCTCCTATTCGTCACGTCACTTGTAAAAAATTACATAAGGTTTTTCATAAATTTTTGCTGCGGTGCTTTGCACTTTAGAAATTTTGAAAACCGTAAAAACTTTGCCTACAAAGTTTTTACTACCATTAATCTTGGATAAGAAAAACTCTTTGACACTGGTAATTTTGAAGGTATAGTTTAGGAAGTTTAGGATAAAAAAAGAAAGGAATGTTTATGAATTCAGAAAAGAAAATCTATCACATTGATGAAAAGGTTCCAGCTAAGCTACTTTTGCCTCTTTCTTTGCAACATACTTTTGCAATGTTTGGAGCATCTGTTTTAGTCCCTATT
Source organism: Anaerococcus sp. C0059F3 (assembly GCF_056590475.1). Classification (NCBI taxonomy): domain Bacteria; kingdom Bacillati; phylum Bacillota; class Tissierellia; order Tissierellales; family Peptoniphilaceae; genus Anaerococcus; species Anaerococcus sp. C0059F3. Next base: position 6,702 of record NZ_JBWPWE010000015.1, on the reverse strand, counting down.
TTATTTCAAATTAATCCAGGTATTGTTCTTTTAATGAACGGGATTGGTACCTTATTATTCATCTTAATAACAAAAGGCAAGGCACCGGCTTATTTGGGTTCTTCATTTGCATTTTTGGCACCAGGAACTGCTATTATTGCAAAACAAGGATTTGAATATGCGCAAGGTGCCTTTGTTGTAGTCGGAATTTTAGGTTGCATCATGGCCTATATCATCTACAAATTTGGCACAAGTTGGATTGACGTTGTCCTTCCACCAGCTGCCATGGGTGCAGTTGTGGCCCTAATCGGTTTTGAGCTTGCGGGCAACACCGTCACAGGCGGAGCAATCGGCGCAAATCTCATGACAGATACAGCCCAAGCCAAGGACTTCATAGTTTTTGGAATTACCCTTCTCACAGCCATCATAGGATCTGTTGCCTTTAAGGGATTTTTCTCAACAATCCCAATTCTAATTGCAATCGTGGTTGGCTATATTTCAGCAATATTTTTTGACATGGTTGATTTCACACCAGTTTTGGAAGCGAAACTTTTTACCATGCCAAACTTCCACATGGCAAAGTTTAGCTTAAATGCAATTTTAGCCATGCTCCCAGTCCTCCTTGTTATCACAAGCGAACATATTTCCCACCAGGTTGTTACATCAAATATTGTAAATAGGGACCTACTCACAGAGCCGGGTCTTCACAGGTCAATCTTTGCCGACAACTTCTCTACAGCCCTATCAGGTCTTGTTGGAGGCGTGCCAACAACAACCTACGGCGAAAACATCGGCGTTATGGCTATTACTGGCGTTTACTCAGTCCAGGTTATTGGAGGAGCTGCCGTTGTATCAATCATCATGGCCTTCTTTGGCCCACTTGCAGCCTTCATCTCAACCATACCAGGTAACGTAATCGGCGGGGTCACCTTCCTCTTATATGGCATGATCGGTACCAGCGGCATCAGGCTTTTGGTAGACGAAAAAGTCGACTATTCAAAATCAATGAACCTAGTTTTGACATCAGTAATCTTCATTGCAGGTCTATCAGGCCTAAAAATTCAATTTGCTTCTATAGAGCTATCAGGCATGGTCCTCGCATCTGTGGTAGCAGTAATCTTGTCAGGATTTATGACAATTTTAAAGAAATTAAATCTTACAAATGAATAAAAAAAGGCCCCTGTGGGGCTTTTTTTGCTATTAGAAAAATCTTAGTTTTCTAATTAAGGATAAATTAATGAAAAACTAAGTAAAAATATAGGCATAAAATAAAAAATAAGCGGAATGCTAATCTTCTATTAATCCTGCATTCCGCTCAAATCCTTATTATTAAATTTCTAAACCATTTATGCCAAAGTCTTGGCTTTTATCTCTTAATAAAATTATTTTTCCTAAAAACCTAGATAAAACCTTGCAAATAAGGCTGCTGCGATAGCTCCAAAATATGGAGCAAGACCTGGAATCATCAAACCATATTGCCAATCATTATCTGTTTTGTTTTTGATTGGTAGAAGGCTATAAGCAAGTCTTGGACCTAGGTCTCTGGCTGGATTCATAGCAAATCCTGTAGGACCACCTAGGGCCATACCGATTGCCCATACTAATAAGCCCACACCTATTGGCACAAAATCTGGTTGGTTTTTTACAAGACCTAATATTGATGATAAGAAGATAAAGGTTGCAAAAAACTCTACAAAGAAGTTTCTAGGAAGGTTTCTAAATATAGGGTTTGTTGAAAATATATTTCTTACCTTTACTGGGTCGACGTCTAGGGATGAATCAAATTGATCTTTGTATAGGACGTAGCAAATCAAAGCTCCGAAACATGCGCCCAAACATTCAACTATAACATATGGTATAAAATAAGTCCAAGGGATAAGGCCTAGGATTGCTTGGCAAAATGCCATAGCTGGGTTAATGCATACGTCACCAAATATTACCAAAACTATAGTAATACCAAAGCCCCATGTTGTAATTGCAAATAAATGGCCTGAACCTTGGTATTTAGTCTTGTTAAGCACCTCATCACAGTGAACGCCCACACCAAATATTATCATAAGGGCAGTTCCTAAAAATTCTGCTATTAATTTTGAAATCATATTCGCTCCTTATATATTAATCTTCAACAACTACGCCCAAACCATCTGGAATAACTACTACTTTAGCATCATCGCCCATTATATCAAAGGCTAATTTTAAAGCATCATCCATAGTTCTTGCTAATTGCATGTGTAAGTCAGTAACAAGTTTTTCGTCTACTTTATCAGATACCAATATTACATGATAATGAGAAAGGATACGGGCGAAAATTTGAGAAGTCCATTGGTCTGGCACAGTATCAAGCCTTGGTGTGTTAATTGCCATTTCTTCAAATTCTCTAGCTTCTTTTACATCGGCAATATTGTGATAGAAACCTTCACCACCGTGACCATCACCACAAGCACAACAGCTAATAATTACTCCGCCTTCTTTAACAGTTGCTTCTGCTGCTGTCATACCCTTTACAGCTTGGTAAATATTTTGATCAAGAGGAGCTCCACCATTTGTTGTAATAGCTATATCGCAGTCAATCTTTTTGACGCTGGCAAGTTCTCTTACAAAATCGCAACCAACCTTGTGAGCTTCTTCCATATCACCTGCAAAGGAACCGATAATTTCATGTTTACCATTCAATACAACATTAATAATGAAGGCAAGATTTGCTGTTCTTGCTGCATAAACCATATCTTCATGGATTAAATTGTGTTTTAGGTTTCCAGTTCTTGAATTTTTATCATCTATAAATTCACCGCTGTGGTTAGCCATGATTGTCTTATAGGAAGCAACCCCTGGCAAAACCGCCTTTCTTCCGCCAGAAAATCCTGCGAAGAAGTGAGCTTCAATAAAGCCTTCAGCAATCAACAAATCACATTCCGCAGCAATTTTGTTGATTATGCAAGCTCCGCCACTTGGAAGAGTGCCGATTTCTTTCATTGAGCTATCATCTGTTGATACGTGCATCACGATTTCTTCGTTGTCTACAATTTCTTGACCGTATTTATTTATCAATTCTTCCCTAGTTGATGGGCGGTGGAAGCCTGTTGCTACAAGGATACGGATGCGAGCATCTGGGTTAGCGCTGCGGATTCTCCTTAGTAAAATAGGTGTAATAATTTTTGATGGCACAGGACGAGTATGGTCTGAACTGATGATTACTATATCTTTTTTGCCAACAACAAGTTCTTCAAGACTCTTTTGTCCGATTGGATTATCTAGAGATTCTTCAACCAAGTCTTCTTGAGACTTTTCTGCAACAAAGTGAGTTTGTTGACCTTCTAGTTTTCCTGCAAAGTTTTTATCTTCTAATGCGACCTCCATGCTTGTATGATCGTAAGGTACATTGATTTTTATCATTTTAACATCTCCTATTGTATTAATAATTATTCAACAGGTAGATTATAACATCAAAAATCACCAATATCAAGGGCATTTTTATTAATTTTTGTACGTATAAATGGATAAATTCTAAGACCCTCTAAATTCCAAAAAGTAAAACGTTTTTTGTAATTAAGGGATTTATAACCAATGAATTATATGTATTTTTTATAGTAATTTGAAACTATATGCAAAATTAATCTATGCATTAATATGCAAAAAAATTAAAATTTAGATAGAAAAGTCAAAAATAAGATTCCTCGTTAAAACCTTACGGTTTCTCTGTCGGAATGACAGATCTTAGCTAGCCCACAAATTTCCCAACAAAAAAATCCGGCCAGATGACCGGATTTTTTAAATTTCAATTTTTATTTCAAGTCTTCACCATTAAAGGCATCTATGAAGTCGTCTTTGGCTCTGTTGGCCTTTTCTTTTGCGTCTTTTACAGTTTCTTCTACTTCTTTTTGGTTTTTCTTTAGAAGATATGCACCAGCACCTATCATGAAGGCTGCCTTAGCAAGTCTAGAAATAATATTTGGTTTGTTTTTGTATTTATTATTAAACATCTTTTTCCTTCTTCCTTTGTTTTGAACGCTTTTTCTAGCAAGGTTTGAGGCTAGGTCTTTTGTGCCTTTTGCAACAATTATTTTCTTTAAAAGTCCCATAAGAACCTCCTTCTAAAAGTGTCTAATACTTATATACCCCAAATTAGTCTTCTCTAACAAGTGGCATTGACATACATCTTGGGCCGCCCCTACCTACTGTTAGGTTAGAAGAGTCAAGTTTTAATACTTCAAAGCCTTCTTTTTCCAAAACGTCGTTTGTGACATTGTTTCTATCGTAAACTACTACCTTACCTGGAGCGATGGCAAGGGTGTTTGATCCGTCTGTCCATTGTTCACGAAGGGCTGCTATTGGATCGCCACCGCCACATGGGATTAGCTTGACATGGTCAAGGCCAAGAGCATCTTTTAAGAGGTCTTCTAGGCTCTTGTCTAATTGTTCAGATACAATTTCTCCATCCCTTGCAGTAAATCTGTAAGCATGGAAGGTGGACATAATGCCTGGATGATAGGTAAAGGCATCGTGGTCAATTTGTGTAAATACAGTATCAAGATGCATGTAGGCTCTTTCTACTGGGATATTTACAGCAAGAACTTCCTTAACTTCATTATCGTCAGCCAAGATTAGATTTGTAGCTAAGGTCTTGATTGATTCAAGCTCTGTTCTTTGGCTGATACCAACCATAACAAGGTTTTTATTGATATTTAAAATATCTCCACCCTCTATAGAGTGGCCAGTATTTCTACCGTAGAAATCCCTTGTTCCGCCGTATTCCTTGTGGTATTTAAAGATATAATCAGCGTAGATTGTCTCCCTACGTCTGGTTACGGTGTGCATGCAGTTAATAGAAACGCCATTAGCTATTGAAGAGAATGGATCCCTTGTGAAATAAAGATTTGGCATAGGATAAATTGCTGTATAAGCTTCATTAGAAACAATTTTATCAATGTTTTTGAAGCCGCCAATTTCCTTAAGTGTAATACCAGACATAGTTTTTTCAACAAAAGCCTTGGTATCCTTAATTGACTTAAGAAGAGCCTCGCTTTCCTTGTAAAGGTTTTCGTTCTTGATATTAGCTTCTTTTAGATATTGGACCAAAAATTTGTCACGAAGGCCTTCATTAGCGTCAAGAGTCTCAGCCATAAGGTCTTCAAGATAAACAACCTCAGCCCCATTATCCCTTAAGATTTTTGCAAAGTCGTCATGCTCAGCCTGGGCCTTAGCAAGGTCAGGAATGTCATCGAATAAAAGTTCCTCAAGCAAGAAAGGTGTAAGGTTTAGAAGCTCCTCACCTGGTCTGTGAAGCATAACTTTTTTCAAAGTCTTGATTTCATTGTTAACGTTTACTTTTACCATAATCTTCTCCTAAATAATTTTCTGAAAAAAAGGACCGATGTTGGTAAATCTACCAACAAAAGTCCTTATTATCAACCAGCAACTTTGCCAGTATCTTTAAATTACGTTTTCCTGATATAATTATAACACTAATCTCTAAGCTTTGCAACAAATATTGTAAAAAAAGTCAAAGTTTTACACGATTTTTTTAAAAAAATAATATGAATCCCCAACTCCCACGCTCATCCCGACAGAAAAGTCCGAAGGACTTTGACGAGAGACCGTATATATTGGGGAGCAGAATATTCGAAGAGCGCCTTCCAAAATCCCCAAAAGAAAAACCCAAGGTCCTAAAACCTTGAGTTTTTCAAGAGAGGTAAAATAAGTCAAATCTTACTTATCTTCTTCCTCGTCTTCTTTTTTCTTTGTCGCAAATAATCCTGCTAGAGCAGCGCCTGCTAGTCCTGCTAAACCACTAACAGAGCCAACGCCTGTTTTCACATTCTTAGCACCTGCTAGGTTGCGTCTGTCCCTACTTGGTTCTTGATTCATTTGCTTATTACCCTTAAATGGATCTTGGGCATGAGATTTATCCCTAGAAGGAATCACAACAGATCCTTTCTCAACCTTCTCAACTAAACTCTTATAAGGAATACTTGTCTCAAAACCGTCATCATAGGTTAGGACAACATTACCCTTATCGTCTATTTCAACCTTCTTTGCATCTGGATTAGCCTTCTTAACCTCATCGATGATTTTATTCTTTTCATCATCAGTTAACTTGCTATCATCCTTAACCTTAATCTTGTCATCTGGAATATTTGGTTTTCTGTCATTCTTACCATCAGTTTTTCCATCGGTCTTATCATCAGTCTTTCCATCTTCCTTGTCACCATCAATTGGATTTGTAGGTGTACTTGGAATAGTAATTCCACCTGTTGAGCCACCAGTGCTACCTGGTGTTTTTGGAGCCTTGGCATCAGCTGTTCCAGCTTTTGATTCATTGCCTGATTTATCTTTAGCTTTTGCACTTACTTCTGTACCATCTTTTACCTTGTCGGCTGGTATTATAATATTTCCTTTTTCGTCAACGCTTAGACCGCTATCGGCTGGTACTGTCCATTTGCCTGTTTCTGGGTCTTTTGTTGCTGTAACTTTTACTGGTGTGTCTGAACCTTCTGGTGTATATGTTACTTCAACTTCTTTTGCATTTGCTGGTGGAGTTACTGTTACGCTTCCATCATCGTTTGCTTTTACTGTTGGTGCAGCTGGTTTTTCTGTTGATGGGGTGGTTGCAGTTGCTTTTGCTGGATCGGATTCTTTGTTTGAATCGTCTTTAGCTTTTGCACTTACTTCTGTACCATCTTTTACCTTGTCGGCTGGTATTATAATATTTCCTTTTTCGTCAAC
>NZ_JBWPWE010000022.1:0-2256 GCF_056590475.1 Anaerococcus sp. C0059F3 | reverse complement strand
TCTTTCTCGTAAATTGATTTTTTAATTATTTATTTAATCAAAGTAGGATTCTAAGGTGTCCTGAACCTGACCAAAGCCTTTATGAATTCGATTGAAATAACGGTCATTGTAGCTCATTGCCTGAATGCCAATAAAAGCATCAAGCGACTGTTCAGTTGGAAACTCTGCCTTAGGCTTAGCTTTGCGCTTGATCACATTGTTAAATGATTCAATCATGTTAGTCGAATAAATTGAAGCTCTGATCTGCTTGGGATAGTTATAAAAGACCAGCAGATCTGGTTCTATGTCTTTCAAGCTTCTGATAACATGGCTGTAAACCTTGCCCCATTTGGTATAGAAGTCATGCAGGACAGCTGTGGCTTCTTCTTTGTTTGTCTGTTGATGCACCTGTTTGAATTCGTTCATGATCTTTTCACGATCGTCGACGCGTACTTTAGCGCAGATATTGCGCATGACATGAACCAAACAGCGTTGAAAATGAGCTTTAGGATAAGTCCTGGCCAAGGCTGTTTTCATGCCAACAACACCATCAGAAAGAAAAAGCTCAACTTGCTTTAAGCCTCGGGATTTCATGTTTTGAAGCATATCTGTCCAGACTTCAATGTTCTCGCTAGGCGCAATGCAGTAGTCAATGACCTCCTTGTGCCCATTAGGCTTGATGCCAATGGCAATATAGACTGCTTCACGCTCAAATGTTTCTCGGCGCAAAGGAAGGTATGTCGCATCCAAATAGACGCAGAAAAACTTGTCGCTTAGCTTGCGTTTGTGGTAAGCCTCAACCTTTGGAATCATCTGCTTGGAAATATTTGATACCTGAGCTGGACTGTAATGGCTGCCATACATCTTTTCAATTAGATCGGCTATTTCCCTGGTGGTCACGCCCTTGGAGTAAAGCTTGATAATCATGCTTTCCAAGATATCCGAGTGCTGCTTGTAGTCAGGCAGCGTGTGCTGATGAAATTGACCGTTGCGATCCCGAGGCACTTGCACTTCAATTGGGCCAAATTGCGTATCAACTTTGCGGAAATAAGCACCATTTCTAGAGTTGCCAGTATTCCAGCCATTTCTGGCATAGGGATCATAGCCCAGAAAGGCAGTCAATTCAGCTTCTAACAAGTTATTAACAGCCTGTTGTAGCTCTTTGCGCAATAAATCATTTATTTTGTCTGGATTGAATAGAGCTTGAGCAAAATCTTTGGTAAAATCATTCATGAAGGAGTTCTTCTTTCTGTATGTGTTTTTTTGTTCAAACCAATCATACGAGAAAGGAACTCCTTTTTCTAATGTTTAAAGAAATAAATTTAAGGAATCATTCATCCTTACACAAACTATTTTACAGTCTCCAAATTCAACGAGAATCTATTTCAGTTTATATTTTGTATTAAATGATGCACCTAACTTTTCAATCTTTTACTTTTTTATAAATTTACGAGAGATAAATATAATTCCAGCAAAGAAAAACAGCAGTGAAATGCATTTTCACATCATGTATCATTAATTTAGAAATTGAAATAATGAATATCCGTAGGAGGTAACTAATATGTTACAAAAGAAAAAAGTTGTTAAATTACTATCGACCATTACACTTTCATCCACTCTATTGCTTTCAGCTACAGTTGTTACAAGTAACGAACAAGCTAATGTAGTGGAAGCAAGCACTAAAAATGTAAGACTTACGCATAATGCTTATGTCTATAACTACAAAGGCAACCGTATTAGAGGTGTTAAAAAAAAAAAAAAAGGCAAATATGTAAAAGCCTATCGCACTAAGAAAATACGTGGCACAAAATATTTATACATTGGTAGTCATCACTATATCAGGCTCGCAAATGTGCAAAACACAAAATCAAATTATTTGTTCACTGCAAAAATTACAGATAATGGATTGGGTGAAACATATAAAGCTCCCAATCAATCACCTACTGGCGAATACATTGGAGTCGGACAATCTGTAAAAGTTTATGCTCAAGAAAAAGTTAACGATAAAATTTGGTATAAAATTGGTGATAACAAATGGATACTTGCTACTGACACTGATAAATTTTATACAAAAAGAAATAGTTCCAAAAACTGTCAAAAAGCAGATTCACAAAGTATTACTCAACAAGATAATAATTCGGCTTCAAATGAACAGACGTATTCAAATATCATAAACTCAAACTTTGCAAATGAAACTGAACAATCTTTTGTAACTCAATTAAATGAATTACGTAGATCCAATGGGTTAGCGCCATTAAGCATAGATAATACACTTCA
>NZ_JBWPWE010000014.1:37500-44128 GCF_056590475.1 Anaerococcus sp. C0059F3 | reverse complement strand
GAAAGAACAAAGAAATACCAGAGCTAGTTTAGTTCTAACTCTGGTATTAGGTCCAACTTTGTGGGGTCACCTTATTTGTCTTTATAAGCCTAATTAGGTGGTTAATCATATTAAAAAATTTTAATATTTTTTCTCATAGTGTCTACTGACAAAAAAGGTTATAAGAGGAAAAGATAAAATTCCTATTGCTAAAATAGTTGCTGGTAAATAAGCCTTTGTAGAAAAACAAATCACGGCTACTAGACCCATGATAAGCATGAGAATAGGAGTCATTGCTGCATTTACCTTATCTCTAATTTTCTCATTTCTCTCATCATTTACATTTATTCTATAGAATGGATCATCCTCCATCTTCTTGTTATGACCTAGGCTAACACTAGAAATAGTCACACTTATTGTAAAAATAAAAGGCAATATCTTATTTAAAATTTCATCATCCTTAAAAATAAATAAAGCCACCAAACTTATAAAACCAATCACATATCCTATATACCAAATTTTCTTATTTTTCATCATCATTTCCCTCCTCATAGATAAAAATATCTTCGATGGCCATTTCAAAATATCTTGCAATCTTAAAAGCCAAGATAATCGATGGATTATATCTCCCATTTTCAAGAGAGCCCACAGTCTGCCTTGATACTTCAAGGATCTTCGCCAGTTCTTCCTGGGTAATCCCTCTTTCCTTGCGTATTTCCTCCAACCTATTTTTCAAATAATCCACCTCCAAATGTTAAGCTAGCTTTACATTTATTATAATAGGATTTTAAACTTATGTCAAGTAAACTTTCCATTTTATTTTAAAAAATAAATCTGGCAATTACCTTAAAAGTCACGCCAGATTTATAACTCAATTATTCTTCTTTTTCGCTGGCAAGACCACTGCCCGTTTTCAAGATCAAATTCTCCAACCCAAAGGATATCAAGCATTCCACAAATAAGCCCACTGGAAATAGCCAATAAATAATCAAACTTGTCAGCATTACTAGATAAGAGATCAAGCTTATTATCCACATCAAAAATTATTTCATCAAAATAAAACTCCTCATTTTCCGAAAAATTTTCATAGGGTAAGATTTTATATTCTATATCTAAATTATTATTCATATCGTATCAATTCCTCACTTGATTACTAAAAACTATATTTGTCTATATTATTTTATCAATAAAAGTATACCTAAACAACTATCAAATAATCTTTCTCTATAAAATTATAAAAGCACCCAATCCTTTGAATGCTTCTATAGATTCTATTCAATTATAATTTATTAACATTCTAGAAAACTTTCATGGAAGATTCTCTTTGATTTTTCATAGCTTATCCCTTTATACTTTGTAATTTAGAAATCAATTAAATTATCAGTACAAAAAGCGTCTATCAACCCACACCCATTATGAATTTCATTCTTTCATAAATTGTGTAAGGATAAGCACCTTTTTGTACCCCCTTATCCCAATCAAGGATTTTTTCAGCGTTTGTAACTCCTTCTGGAACAATCAAAGAGCCGTCCTTTAAGCTAATTGAAGGTGAAAATTCCAAGACATCGTCCCTATACCTTATAGTAATTTTCCCGTTTGGTCCAATATCACTTATATTTTGACAAATAAAAGTTGTTCCGCTACAAGCATTATTATCCAAGTATGGATTTTCAACTTCTTTTAGCTTACCATCTTCGGTAATTTCTAATTCTTTAAGGGAAACAGAAGCATTTTTGTACTTTGGAATAACTAAATAACAATCTTGGCCATTTAAATATGGCATATCTCCGCCTTCACTTTGTTTAATGGCAACCATCATATCAGGCTCCTCAAAATCATAATAAAAAGCATCTAAGTAGGCTTGTAATTTACCTAAACTATCTTTTAGACTTTGATCATCAAAAGCTCCTCCAAGATAAAGAATAAAAGCTTTGTTATTTTCATCATTAGGGTCAATTCCTAGTTCTCTTGCTATCCTCAAATATTGATCAGAAATTGGATTATCGTCAAATTTATCTAACCTTAGTTTTAAAGTTAAAGGTGCCTGTCCATTGTCCGCACTTTCAAAACCAGTGAAAACAAAATTAGGAATCCCCACTTCGTTAATATAAATTTGGCCGTTCTTAGAATTATAATTATCCCAAAGGTCATTAAGGATAAGGCCTGTTAAATTGCTAGGATTGCTTGTGTAAGATAAATCCGTGATATCCCTACAATAAATTTTAGTAAACAAGTCTCTATCTTCCCTCAAACTATTTTCCACAATTCCCAAAACTTGTTCCTTGTCCACACCAAAGTTTTTCATAACCTCATAATCATCAATAAAGTTTCCATCAGGAAGAGAAAAATTATATACAAGATAATTTGTAGACTCTCCATTCCAAATATCGTAATTTTCAATCATCACACTAAGAATATTCTCATCTTGATAAACAGAAAAAGATGCCCGGATACCAATATCAGAGCCTTCCATATTATCCTTATTATCTTCATATGTATTTTTGATTTTCCCTACCAAACTATCAATCTCTTTATTAGCTATCTTCGCATCAGGAGAATCCAAAAGTATCCTAGGGATATGGATTCCAAAGCCGTAGCATTTTGCAGAATCAATATACTTTTCATCAAATAAGTCATTCCAAACCTCCCTATCCTCAACATAGGAAGACACAGATCCAATCTTCGCACCTTTAAGAGGCTTCAAATTTTCTATTTGATTTGAACTTATCTTATTAGAATCATATTCCGCAATATTTGCCTTATCAGTCTTTTCTTTATTCCCTTTTTCTTTGCCAGGATTTTCATGGGCTACATTATCCTTCTCAACTTCAGGAAAATCTTTCTGACCTTGGCACCCAACAAGAAAAACCGCCGTAATAAATAAAATACCTAAAAATTTAAAAGATTTTTTCATAATTTCCCCCAATAAAAAATATACTAACTTTAAACCAGCCATATTTAATAAATAAATTCCCTAAAAACATCTTCCTTAACTAACTTATACCCTTTTCAAGCTAAATAATAATAAAAATAAGACTTCAAGTTTATATTAACCTAAAAGTCTTATTAATTATTTATTTTATCTTCTTAATAAGTGAAAACAACTCTGCATGAAAAAAGTAATCACTAAGTTAATTAAGAAAATCAATATATATCCTGTACTATCAACTCTAAACTAGGAATTTAACGATGACTATCCAGCTAAATCTTATTGCTTTTACAGTTTATCATTTATTGAAACAAGTTATCGTTCCAAACAAGTTTTACCAAATCAGTTAGAACTGCAATTCGATCAGTAATCTCATGCTTACCAAATGAAGCATACGATTTGAATCCAAGATTGTTATCTGCAATGAATTTCATAAATTTAGGGTTATTTTGATATGCCAAATCACCAAGAGATTCACTATAAATATTACCTTCGTTAGAACAATATTTCTTAAGCTTATAATCATACTTTGCATCATTCAGACTGGCATTGATACTCTTATGAATAAGTAATAAGGCACCGATACTGTTTCTCCAACGTTTGAAATCATCTTGATCAGAATACTCTGTCGTAAACCATTCATAGTGGTCTGTAATAATGTGTTCAATTTCAAATGGATTCTTTGTTTTTGTATTCATGTAATTACAATAATTTGAAGCAACACCTATCTGATCTTCTATATATCCAGTTATACGGGCAAGAATGTTTTTGATGTATTTCTTAGTGAAGCTATTTAGTCTTAAATTTGTTAATGCTGATTTAGGGTCGAACTCAAGATTGATATAGTGCTGCTTTAATTTCTGCTTCAATGTTGGTATATCCGTCATACGGATATCCTTACTAACAGAAAAAACATAATTCTTGATTGTACTATAATCAACAGATCGGTAATTTGTCACTCTAGAAATAATTAACAAGTCAATAAATCTTGCTACAAGATTTATCTTCTCAATTATAACTGCCCAAGAATCTTCATAGCATATTGGTGCCAATAAAAGTTGTGGCTGTAATGTGAAGTTGACTTGAGCATTGTAATATACATACTTAGTTTCTTGAGCAAACGTTGTTTCTGCTTTACGAATATGTTCATAAACATCGGCGAATTTTGCAAATTTCTCTATGAACAGCTCAAAGTCGTGTGAATTCTTAAGTCCCAACTTATCACGTTCATCTCGAACCCATTTATGGAAGAAGCCACCAATAATATCAAAATCCTTATTAATTGCACCAGCTTTTGTCTCACGGATGGTTTCCGCATAGTGAGCTCGAAGCCACGCTTTAATAAATGTCTCATCGCCCTTGTCATCATCCTTCTTCAATGTAAGAACTTTATCCTTCCATATATAATTCATTTCTTCACGGATTGAATCAGATTTAATTTCAGAAAGAATATAGCCCTTTAACATTTCCGTAGATGTAAGGCTCAAACCACGATCATTCATCGAAATAAATACTTTATATGCATCTTGCTCAGTTGTTGCTACAATTTCAATAAAATATACTTTTTCAGCAATCCAATCACAGAAATATAACAACATATCATCAGTGATATTAGCTGGGAAAACATCCTGAATGTCTTGATAACGTCCATAAAGATTTTTTACTGATTCTCCAGATCCAGTAATATCAAAATCAGTATTGTTAAAAATTGCGTTCATACAATCTTGACGGTCGTCAACATTAATGTTGAAAGATTTTGTTCCAAAGGATTCTGAGAAAATCATAGTTTCAATCATGTTATAAATCTGACCTATAGATTTTAATCTATTGTTAAGATACATTAATAACAATGTCAAAGAAGAGAATCTTTGTTGACCATCAATAATTGCATTTTCTCTACCAGCAAGAACAATGGAACCCATGAAATATACACCATAATCAGCAACAGCCTGTCTTGGGTCATCTGTTTTATAATATTCCAAAAATTCTGATGTGAGGTCATCAATCAATTCTTCTATGTGTTTACGCTGCCACATATATTCACGCTGGTAATAGTGAATAGAATATTTCGTATTCTGCAATAATTGTTTTAAATTTTTAGGTGAACCTTCAATCTTCTTCATTTATCTTCCTCCTCTAGAAGCAGTCCTGTTTTATTATACCAAGCCAAATCAGCACAGGCTTTAAAAGATTTTGTAAAGATATTCTTATAAATGTTTATTAAATTTAAGTCCAATTTTATAATTTATAATCTGATTCTCCTTATTTGACGAATTATTCCAACTGAAAAATCATCATTCTTTTTCTAATCTAACAACGCTTTCCACGTGTTATACATAGGCTTTTTTCTGAATCTTTTTAATTTCATATCTTGTAGATATTTCATTATTTTGTTGGCAATTCTATTTACTTCACCATTGATTTTGATTAGGCTATTTTGAATACCTCATATCAATATTTCTTACTATTCTTTCAAATGAAGCTCTCCCCAACCCAAATAAAATAAATCATCTTCTTGGAGAGATAAATAAACCTTAAAAATTATATTTACCATTTTTTTATTTTGAATAACTTCAAATTTATAATTTCCATCTTTTAAATCTGGGTCATCTCTTATTTTATCCATAACATAGTATAAAGCTAAATTAACATCACAAGAATTTTTATTCTTTTTTAAATATTCTACAGTCAACTCTTTTACTTTATCAGAATAGTTTTCAATAAAAATTTTTTCAAAATCTTTGTAAGATTTTTCAAATCTCCACGATATAATCTCATTCATACCTATTGAAAAACTAGATAAGTTAAGACTTGTAATGAGAATGTCATAGTCTGTATTCCAATCAGTAAGAATTTGTCTTCTATATTTAATTACTTCTAAAAGTTCTTCTTTATCGTCTTTTTTAATACAGCAATTTATTTTATCTATAATTTCGAATTCTCTTAAAAGATACTCTATGTAATCATATTCTAAATAAAATGAACAACTTTCATAATAATAAAGCCAATTTTTCGGATAAATAACAGGATAAAACATATCATTAATCCTATTTAATAAAATTGTTACCAATCAACAATCATATTAATTGTCAGATATTTAATATACTTATTTCCACTGAGATATACTTCCCACAAAGATCTTAGGTATGAATATTCTTTTATGTCCTCAATTATTTCCTCATAGTCTTGCATTATATCCTAGCTTCCTCTTATGTTTGAGGTTCTCTCTATTGCTTCTTTTAAAATTTCATAGTCTATCTGGTCTTTTTTCAGCTTGTAGAGAGTGTATAGGTCGTAAAAGTCTCTCATTTGTGTTGTTATTATATTTCTTCTGATTATGGTTTCGTTTTTTTCAGCTAAAATTGTTTCTAATGGATATGCCATTATATTTATATTTTCTTTACTAAAGATACATGGATAGATGTATTCTATTTCCCTTGGTATTTTTGCTTCTCCCGTTGTTAGGTCAAATTTCATACGACTTTTTACTCATTCCTATTTTTACTAATAGCAATCAAAAAAGCACCTACCATTTGATAGATGCCGTTAAACAAATTTAAATTACTCTTTTACTATAGGAACCCATAATTCCATTTTATAGTCTTCTGAATTAGGGTCTCCATCTCCATATACTTCAAAATCGGGACTTTCATCATGTCTATATCCTTCTTTAGGGAAGAAATATGAAATAATATACTTCCAACCTTCGTGAATGCACTT
>NZ_JBWPWE010000014.1:0-32500 GCF_056590475.1 Anaerococcus sp. C0059F3 | reverse complement strand
CTGCCTTATTGAGTAAAATGCTTCTGCTACTAGATTTGCATCTTTGTTTTTACCTGATGAGTATCCTATTATTTCACGGCTGTTTAAGTCTATTATTAAACATATATAATTCCATGTTTTTCCTACTCTTACATATGTTAGGTCGCTTACTATTGCTTATAATAGTCTCTATTGTCAAATTATCTATTTAAAAGGTTAGGGATGTCTTCTTCGTTGCATTTGGATCTTATTACTTTATATTGTGCTACTGTATAGTTTGAGACTAGGCCATTTTTCTTCATTATTCGGCCTATTTTTCTTCTCGATATTTTATATCCAATTTTCCCTAGTTCTTTTTTTATTTTGCGTGTTCCATAGTTGTTTCTACTTCTTCTGAATATTTCTTTTATTTCTTCTATTTGTTTTTCATCTTCATATAATTTCACATCTTTTTCTTTGTTCAAATGATAATAGACTAAACTTCTTGTGACCCCAAGTAGTCTACACATTGCACTAATGCTATATTTATCTCGGTTCGAGATAATGAGGTCTATTTTTTGCCTAACAGTAGTGCAGCTTGCTTTAAAATATCATTCTCCATTTCAACCTGTTTCAATTTTTTACGAAGTCTGATTATCTCTTTTTGTTTCGCATCCACATTATCAAAATGGTTACTCTAAGCAGCACACCAACTATTTATTTTTTGAGTTTTAAACTTTGGTAGAAGTCTTGAACTCTTTATATTTACATAACTATTTGCCTGTATCACTATTATAACACGAAACCCTGCACAATGATCTAAAATTTTCAATTCTAACAAGTCTTTTTCAGTATTTTTAACTTCATAAAAACCTCTTTGGCAATAATGCCTAATTCTTCTTTAGTTGTTAAAATTTTTTATTTTACCATCATCGTTCCCCTGATTTTCAATTAATCTTCTTAGGTTATATAAGAAGTACATATCTTTTTAATCTTAAAGTTTTTAAGTCTTAATTTTAAAATTTTCAATCTTAGATATTATTTAAATCATTCCAAAATGCTCTAAAGCATCTTCGATTGCTTTTTCTTTTTCTTCTGGGCAATTTGGCACTCTTTGATTTTCTTTCTTACTAAAATTATAATTTTCTCTCTCTATTAGACCATGTTTCCTTTTTATTTGTGCAATATATAGGCTTGAAACTTTTAGTCCGTATTTATCTAACACATACTTTTTAATTTCTCCATAAGTTGCGTCTTTTGAAAAGTCAATTTCAGATAATTCATCTTCCCCTATTTCTATATCTAAATGATGTTCTGTATTTAGTTTGGACAACAGAGCTACAGTCTCGACATGCGTTGTCTTTTGCTTGGGAACATAATTTTTTATCCTCGTCATTCTTGTAGGAGCACAATTTATTAATGTCATTGTCTTTGGCATTTTTTCTTTTATCTTTAAAGTTATTAGAATCTTGACTATCTTTAACTCCTGTTTTGAAATAGAATGTTAAGTCATATGGATGAACTGTTCCGTCTTTGTCAATTCTACCCACCACGACTTTATCAACTATGCTTTCAAATACTGTTCTATTAAATCCCTCTATAATTTCTTTGTTTTCTAAGACCTTTTTAAATTGCTTTAGTCTTTCTTTAATAGAATTTTCATCTTTTATTGTTAGCTCTAGGGTTTTCTTTTCATCAAGTAATTCTTCTTTTTGTTTTGTAAGTTTTTTATACTTTTTAGTATAAACTTCTTCATCTATACTGTCTTCCAGATGAAGGTCAAATAACTTTCTTTCTTGACTAATGATTCTGTTTAATTGGTTTTCTATCTTCTTCAAATCTTTGACTAAAGTATTATCATTTATTTCTTCTTCTACAATTTTTAAAAAATCATCTATTACTGTTGAATCTGCATGGCATAATTGCCTATAGCTTTCAACAAATGCTTTTTCTATTGCTGCTTCTTGTATTCCTTTTGAATGAGGGCAATATTTTTTACCTTTTTTTGTTGACTTTACACATTGCCAGTTAATTTTTTTATAAATTGAACTAGTGTGCCATGTTCTTCTTGAAAGTATTTCACCACAAAATCCACATTCCAGCATACTTGAAAAAGCGTATTGTCTTGATAGTTTTTCTCTCTTCCTATCCTTGTTAGCAATGGTGTTTCTATTCTGTGCTCTCCTGAGTCTAATCTCCTGTGCCTTTTCAAAGTCTTCTCTTGATATAATTGGCTCGTGATGATTTTCAATATGATATTTATCAGATTCACCAAAGTTTGCTAGTCTTCTTTTTGTTATGGGATCAACTGTGAAGGTCTTTCCCATTAGTATATCTCCAATATACTTTTCATTTTTAATTATTCCTAACACTGTAGTATCAGACCATTTTGTTTTACCTCTCGGGGTGAGATATCCTTGCTCTTCTAGTTCCCTGCCAATGACCGAGCCACCATTGCCCTCTAAATATCTTTTAAAGATGTATCTGACAATTTTGGCTTCTTCTTCATTTATAGAGATACTTTTTGTTGTAGGGTCATAGTCGTATCCAAGACAACCTTGAAAACCAATAAGTTCCCCTTTTTCCATTTTCATTTTCAGTCCTTTTTTCACATGGGCTGAGGTATTTTCTACTTCTTGTTGAGCTACTGAACTTAATATTGTTAATAATAGCTCTCCATCCATTGTCAAAGTATCTATATTTTCTTCTTCAAATACTACACCAACATTGTTTTCCTTTAGCAGTCTTACATATTTCGAAGTATCTAATGTATTTCTTGCAAATCTTGATATAGATTTAGTAATTATCATGTCTATATCTCCATTTTGGCAATCACTTATTAGCCTCATGAAATCTGCTCTTTTAGTAGCAGTTGTTCCTGTGGTTGCTTCATCTGCATATATACCAGCCAGAGTCCAGTTCTTATTATTTTTTATTAGATTTGTATAATAATCAACTTGCGATTTATATGATTCAAGTTGGTCTTTACTATCAGTGCTAACTCGACAATATGCTGCAACTCGTTTTAAATCTAAATGTAGTGCATTTCTATTCTTGCTCCTGTATTTGAAGCTTTTATTACTTATACTTTAGTATTCATCTTACATCCTTCCCATTTTGTGTCTTTCTACAGTATTATTTTATCACAAGCTTAATTACTTTCTATTCATCTTTTTATAATCATTTTCTAACCTGTTCTTAATTTTTGTATATTCCTTCTCATTAATTAATCTAAGATCATAAAGCCTACATAACATAGCAACTCTCATACTATAAATCTTTATTGCTTGCATTTTAACCTCCTATGTAAGTTTTTTTTTACCTTGATAAGTGGATTAAATTTAAAATATACTAATCTCACATAAGCAATTTCAAGAATCTTCACACTTCAAAGTATTTTGATTTTTATAAAAAGATGACAAAATACCCCTCACCTTATATAGTGAAATTTGCCCTCTTTGGTAACCAGAATTTTTATTTTTTTATAGTATTTTTGAGTTTTAATGATTAATTGAATATAAAAAATGAGGACCTATGCTATTAGGCATAAATCCTCAAAAATAAAAAATATTATAAAGTTTATATTATGAAGTATTCTAAAAAATACTATTCATAACTTCTCGTTTTTCTTGCGTTTTTATCATATATCCCTCTTGCAATTTACTAATGTATGCATTTTCACAAATACGTGAAATCAATCACTTTATCACAAACTGACTCTAAAAACTCAACATCATGGGATATTATTAAAATCAACTTATCTTCTTCTTTTACTTTCTTTATGTTTTTAGCTACTATTTTCATATTTCTATAGTCCAATCCACTAGTTGGTTCATCAAAAAATAGAATTTTCTTGTCTGATAGTAAAGCTGATAAGATAATTACTCTCTGTTTTTGTCCTCCTGACAAGGTGTGAGGATTCCTATCACTGATATTTTTCAACTCCATATCTTTTAACCAAGTATCTAAAGCATTATCATCTTTAATATTTGATGTTAATACTATTTCATCTTTAACGCTGTCCGTGAATAACTGACAGTTCACTTCCTGCATAATAAGCAGGCTCTCATTTAGCCTACTTTTTATATTTAAATTCTCATCATCTTTTAAAATTTTACCTTTATTTTCTTTGTATAAGCCACATATAATTTTTGCTAATGTAGACTTCCCAATTCCATTTTCTCCAACAATTCCAATAATATTCCCATAAAAAAATTTAAGATCCTCAATGGACAAAATTATTTTGGTATTTCTTTTGAATATTAGATTTTTTAACTCTAATAAAGTCCCTTTATTTGAAGTTTCAAAATCATCAAATCTTTCAATAGCTTTATAATCAGAATGCCTAAGTCCTGTTCTCATTCGTTCATCTTCACTTAGATTTTCAATTTCGTCCATACTATATTCTCTGATGATTTTTCCATCCTCTAAGTATATTGCTCTATCAACAATGTCTTTTAAATACCACAACCTGTGTTCTGCAATAATAATAGTTTTTCCTAAAGATTTAAGCTTTTTTATTGTAAGCGATAGTTCTTTCATTGACTTTTTGTCTAAGCTTGAAGATGGTTCATCAAGAATAAATATCTCAGGGTTTAATGCGTAAATGCTTGCTATAGCAATCTTCTGCTTTTCTCCTCCAGAAAGATTGAATATATTTTTATTCATCAAGTTTTCAAGGTGAAGCTCTTTTTCAACTTCTTCAATCCTTTTGTTAATTACTCCTTTTTCTATTCCATAATTTTCTAAACCAAAAGCGATTTCATCGGTTGTATTGGTTGTATAAAATTGTGTTTTAGGATTTTGAAAAACCGAGCCTACATTATTAGATAATTTATAAATTGGTGTGGTAAATGTATTCATACCATTGACCATAACACTGCCAGAAATTTCCCCATCATAAAACTCAGGTATTATACCGTTCATAAGCTTTAATAGAGTCGACTTTCCGCAACCGCTCCTACCACATAGAAGAATGCATTCCCCTTTTTTGATTTTCAAATTTATATCTTTTAATGAGTAATCAGATCCTCCCTTATACTTAAAACTTAATTCTCTAATTTCAATCATAAGTCCCACCCTGATACTTTCATAAATATTACTATTGATAAAATTAAAATCATAAGAATTAGAACACCAATATCATTTTTTCTAAACTTAATTAGGTGTCTACTTGTTTTGTTAACAGGAGCATCGAGTCCCCTTATAATGGCTGATTGAGAGAGCTCATCCCCAATTTCTATCACACTTACGAACAATGGCACAAAAAAATATTCCATAATTAATGTTGGTCTTCTTGTTAAATTGATTAAGTTAAAATTAATTCCTCGAGTTTTCATCGCCATATTTATATGACTCCATTCGTCTTTAATAGTAGGCAAACATCTAAATATTACAGAAATCATTATGAGCGTGTCTTTTGAAAGTTTTAATTTTTGTAAAGTTGCCACTGCACTGGAAACAGATGTGGAATTTAAAATCCATTTACCCACGATAATACATGGCAGAAATTTTCTTCCAATTGCTAAGATAAATAAAATTAAATTCAAAAGAAAATTCATACTAAAATAGGCTAAAGATTTTTCCAATACTACACTTATTACAAAAAATAAAATATACCTTATAGCGGATTTTTTATAACCATCGCTAATAATGATGACAAGGAAAAATAATGTAATAAGGCTTTGATAGATCCAATCAACCCCTAAAAAAATTAAAATATTTGCACCTATAAGCAAAATAAGTTTTGTTCTGAGGTCATATTTTGACCCCAGAACAAACTTTGAATTTTCCATTATAAAACTCCTGCGGATTCCAACTTTTTATTTAGTATTTTCTTTGTAAAATAAGAACCAATCAAAGAGAATATAAATGTTCCAATAATCATTACTGGTAACATCCATATTGGTGTCCATGCTCTTACTGTGTTACAAAAGCTTTGATCTAATTTACCTTTTATTAAACTTTCAAAAAATGCTTCTCTCATAACCCAAATTGGTAAGAATCCTCCAAATAAGTTTAGAGAAAAAAACATATGACTAATTGTATTTTTCTTAAAGTCTGTATAATTTCCACCTTTTGCTATCAACATAGCAATTATTCCGGCAGGCACTGCCACTAATGGTGCAATTGGAATATGTCCAGTTGCAACTAATAAAATACTTGGTAAAGTAGCTGCGATTACAATAGCAGTAGCTGACTTTGTCTTTGCAAGAAGCATATGATAGGTTGGTGCAGCAAATAGTGCTACAAGCATAGGCATTAGTAAAAATAAAACAGGGACTGGCATAGATATTGCCCCAATGACTGCATATGTTACAAAGTAAAGTGCAATCAAAACACCGGCTGTAACTGCATTTTTTGATGATTTCTTTTGTGTTTTCATAAATTTCCTCCTTTAAAATTGATTGTTACTGTACAATCTTCCATTCTTTAGACTTTTCTTGATAATTCCATAAGTCTTTATATAGTCCTTCATTTTTAATAAGTTCTTCATGCTTCCCAACTTCCTCTACCTTTCCTTTGTTTAAAACAACAATTTTATCAGCTCCCATTACGCTCCTTAATTTATGAGCTACAACCACAACTGTTTTATTTTTAATTAAATTTGATATTGCTTCTTGTATAATAAGTTCATTTTCAGGATCAAGCGAAGATGTTGCTTCATCAAGTAGTATTATTGGGGCGTTTTTTAATATTGCTCTCGCTATTGATATTCTTTGTTTCTCACCTCCAGACAGAGTCGCACCTCCTTGTCCAATCATAGTGTCAAATCCATCATCTTTATTGACTATAAAGTCATAAGCTCCTGCCATTTTTGCAGCATTCATAATTTCATCTTTACTTGCATCTTCATTTCCAAATTTTATATTGTTATAAATTGTGTCTTTAAAAAGATACACATCTTGAAAAACAACAGAAAATTTATCCATTAATTTATCAGGGTCGGCTGTTAGCAAATCTACTCCACCAATTTTAATTGTCCCTTCATTAGGATCATAAAATCTGGAAATTAATTTAATTAGTGTAGATTTTCCAGAGCCAGAGTAACCAACAAAAGCAGTTAATTCGTTTTCATTAATATCTAATGAAACATTATCGATAACCTTAGATTCCTTGTAAGAAAATGAAACATCACAGATTTCAATTTTGTTACTATCGTTTAAATCGCAATTTCCTGACATAGGTTTAGCCTTAAGTAAGTTAATGATTCTCTCTCCTGAAACTGATGCCATTTGTAGACCTGTATAATTTACAAGTGCAAGCTCCAAGGGATCAAAAATCCTTGTACCTACAAATAAGAACATTAAAAATGTATCAATTTCCAAAGATCCATTTATAAATAAATAGGAACCAACTAAACTCATCAAAGGAAGTCCTATTCTTAAAATCATACTTGCTATAGTAGTTAATGAACCAACCCCTTTCTCACTCTTAATATTTGCATTTCTTGAGTTATCTATATCTTCTTCAAGCTTTGTTAATGTATCATCTAAGCTGTTATAAGCTTTTAGAGTCTTAATAGCATCCAAATATTCATTTATATCTTCTTCCTCTTTTATCCTAATTTTCTTTGTTTTCAAATAAATTTTTTTCTGAAAGTTTTGCATGAGTGTAAGAAGTAGAACAGAAATAGGTAGTCCTATAAGTGTTGCTATTCCCATTTTTACATTAATTATCAAAAATAATATTGAGCAAAGAACCGCTACACATATGCCACTGAAAAATTGAGGTAATTGATGCGTTACTGCCGTTTCAACTTTGAAAAAATCATTCATTAATGTATCTAAGATCTCCGCTGAACTTTTCCCTGAAATATAACCTATTGGCAATTTTCTTATGTGGTCTGCAAGCTCTATTCTTCCATCTGCACTTGTCTTGTATCCAAGTTCATAGGTATATTTTGTGGCTAAATTTTCCAATAAGAATGTTATTAGGAAAAATACTGCCATTATCCCAAAATACTTCCATAAAAGTCTCGTATCTATACTATCTGAACCTCTATTTAAAAATAGTGTTTCTACAATTTTCGCCAAAGCAATAAATGGTATAAGGTTGGAAATAGATGCCAAAACATTTAAAATAATTGATTTTCTTATATTATTCATCTTTCCTAATGTAATATTTCTTATCATTCATTCTCACTCCCTTCTATATCCATTTGCCAAATATTTGTCTTCTTATAAATATCAAAGAGTCGCTTATATATTCCATCTGCAAGGATTAAATCTTCATGCTTACCTCTTTCTGCAATTTTTCCATCAGATATTACTAATATTTGATTTGCATGTTCTATGGTATTTAACCTATGAGCAATCATGATAACCGTCTTATCCTTAACCAATTCAGATAAAGCTTCCTGCATAAGATATTCATTTTCAGAGTCTGCAAAACTTGTTGCCTCGTCTAATACTAATATTGTTGCATCCTTTAAAATCGCTCTTGCTACTGCAATACGTTGTTTCTCTCCGCCGGATAAATAAGTTCCTTTATCCAAAACAGTATTGTATCCATTAGGAAGTTTTTTAATAAAATCATAACATCTTGCTTTTTTACAAGCTTTTATGACATCTTCTTTTGTAGAACCTGTCTTTGCCATAGCAATATTATTGAAGACTGTATCTGTAATAAGATCACTGTCTTGAAAAACAAATGCTATCTTGTCCATTAAGGCGTTTATCGGAATATTTTTTATATTAACTCCACCAATTTTAATAGAGCCTTCTGAAGGATCATAAAATCTGGGTATTAAAGTTCCAACGGTAGATTTGCCTGCTCCCGAATAGCCAACTAATGCTGTAACTTCTCCTTGTTTGGCGCAGAAGCTTATATTCTTTAAAACCTCTTCATCTCCATAAGAAAAGCTTACATTCTCGAATTCAAGATCATGACCTTTTATCTCTTCCTCGCTATTTTCAATTGCCAATTCTTTTTGATCTATAATTTCGTAGATTCTCAAAACAACTTCATTTAGTAAATTCATTCCTTCTGCAAAATCTCTAAGTTTTAATGCAGGTACGCTAATGGCAGGTGCAAGAATCAAATAGAAAATAAAAACTGTAGCAAAATCCAAGTTATTATTTCGTGACATTAAAAGTATTCCTACTGGAACTATGAATGTAGCAACAGATAAAATAAACATTCTAAATGAAACAAATCCCGGTCTTATCATTGATGTCATCGAACTTGTAAAGTCTCTATATTCTCCTACTGACTTTGAAAAAGTTTTAAATGATTTTGCTCCTGTTCCAAATATTTTCACTTCCGGCATACCTTTAACGTATTCAGTAGTTGCTGAATTAATTTGATCCAAAATCGCAAAGTTCTTCTCAAGTCCACCCGACTTTATAATCTTTGCCATGATTGCAATCTGAATTCCTAAACCAACAAATATAATTAACAAAGTCGTAAGACCTAATATTAAATTTATCTTTAACATAACAATTATCATTGCTAAAATTAGTGCTAAAGTTGAAATTAGATTTGGTAATTGATGAGAAAAATAACCCTCAATTTGATTCATGTCCGATCCTAATACTTGCCTTATTTTTGACTTGTTGTCTCCGGTAAAAAATCCTAAAGGAAGATTCCCAATATGAAATAATATCTTCTTTTTTAAGTTAGCTATTAAAACATAAGAAAACTTATGGCATAAAATACTGCCAATGTAAGTTAAGCAATATGACAATACCACTGCTGCAAGTCCATAGATACAGAACTGTATTGTACTTTGTTCTAATTTTCCATATAAAAATAGAGATTTTATGACTTTGTATATCACCAAAATTGGACAAATACTTAATAGCATCCCAAGACTAACAAATAATATTCCTCCTACAAGTTGTCCTTTTTTTATTTCACTGTAGGAAATAATATCTTTGATAGATTTCTTCTTTTTCATCTAAAACATACCTCCTTACCGAACGAGTTCGTTCATTTGCCTTAAAACTAATACAAGGAAAACACCATTGATGTTTCCCTTGTAAAATACTTATATTTTATTTTTCTCTACTGAGGTCTTTGAAATAGTTCGCTTATTATTCCAAAGGCTTCACTTGAATTTGTTTTGTTTTCTCCCTTAATAATATAGTCATTATATATTGTTCCAACAGCTCCGTATAAAATAAAGGCAGCGAAACTTCTCACATTTTCTCTATTTATTCCCATATTATTTTCTATTTTTTTATTTTCAATTCCTTCAATTATAAACTCTGAATAGACATCTATAAATTTTCCAATGTAATGAATTAATTCCCATAGCCTGTAAGAGTTATCTGTAATTGAATTCTCTTTCGAAAAATTATATCTTGTTGTAAATTGACCGATATCTTTTACTATGAGTTCTCTTACAATTTTTATTCTTTCTTCGTAATCCATTTCCTTATTTTGAAGTATATCCAACTTATTTTTTAGTTTTTCTTCAAAATATGTTTCCATACACGCCAAGAAAATATCTTCTTTTGATTTGAAATAATAATAAAACATTCCCGGCGCTCCGTTAACTTCCGCGAGAATATCTCGCACAGAAACTTTCTCATATCCATCCTTTTCAAAAAGTCTTGATGCTATATTTATAAGCTCCTGTTTTCTTTCTTCTGGATCCTTTACATTTCTCTTTGCCAAAACCTCACCACCTATTGACCGACACTCGTTCTATTAATATAGATTATCATTTTCTTATACTTTTGTCAATAGTGCCCTGAAATTATATTCTGAGTATGGTATAATTTTATTTACTATAAATAAGCACACTTAACGCTTATAGTCTTAATTACACAATAACAGGGTCTGTAAATAATTTTGTGTATCAACCTAAATCCTGTTTAAAGGGTAATGGTTGATACATTTTTTATGCTTCAATCATCATTGGTGTAGCTACAACTTTTTGTACATCAACATTTTTATCTTCTAGATTATCTTCAAAATTCCCATATTGATTTAGGAACGAAAAAAAGAGCAAGTGGTTTTTCTTGTCCACCTGCTCTAAATATTTTTCATGTTCAGGGACTTTAAATATTTCTTCCTATCAATTATTTAATTTCCATGATTCCGCCTTAGCTTTTGCATTTATAAGGTCAGAATAAAGTCCATTATTTTTAATCAGTTCTTCATGATTACCACGTTCTACTATTTCTCCAACTTTTAAGACTAAAATCTGGTCAGCATTTCTAATTGTCTTTAGTCTATGAGCAATCATTATTACTGTCTTATTTTTTGTTAATGATTCTATTGCTTCTTTAAGCTTATCTTCATTTTCCGGGTCTATATTTGCTGTTGCTTCATCAAAGATTATGATATCCGCATCTTTTAGCATGGCTCTTGCTATGGAGATTCTTTGTTTTTCTCCGCCTGATAGACTTGCTCCACCTTCTCCGATGATAGTGTTATATCCTTCTGGTAAAGCTTCTATAAATTCATGACATCTTGCTTTTTTTGCTGCCTCAACCACCTCATCGTGACTTGCATCTTGTTTTCCAAATTTTATATTGTTTTCAATTGTATCTTCAAATAGATATACATCTTGAAATACCATGGAAATAGAATTCATAAGATTTTCTATCTTATAATCCTTAATATTTTTTCCACCTATTAAAATTTCGCCAGATTTTACATCCCAAAATCTTGCAATAAGATTACAAAATGTTGTCTTACCAGATCCAGATGGTCCAACAATAGCAGTCATAGTATTTTCTTTTATCTCTGCTGATACATTTTTTAAAATTGGTCTATCATCATAGGAAAATGATACATTTTTAAAGACTATGTTGTGATTTTTTATTGGCTCTGTAATACTTCCTTCTTTCATATCTTCCATATCATTTACATAAGAATAAGAATCTATTGCATTCTCAACCATTCTTAGCATTGCAATAGCAGATCCAGATGTAATAAGTCCGTCAAATATTACAAAACTTGCTATAAGTATCATAATAGTATTGACTATTTGACCATTTTCAACAAAATATAATTTTATTGAAATAAACAACATCAAACAAATTGTTATAGCTATTATTATTTTAGCTAATAAACTATATGGCATTATAGTTTTTTCTAAATCAAAAGAATATTTACTTGCACCATCAAAGCTTTTATCAAGTTTTTTATTGTTACTTCCTCTTAGATTGTATGATTTTATAATTTGCATTCCTTGCAATGTTGATAAGACTTCTTTGGTAAGTGATACCTGAATCTCATGAATCTTGTCTGCATTTTTACTAGACCTTTTTTGCATACGAGCAATAATCATTAAAAATACAATAGAACCAACTATTGCTACAAGACCTACCTTATAAGAAAACAAAAATAAGGATAAGATAAAAACAATAGCATTAAGCATGCCACCGAAAACCATAATACACAAAGTTGGAACCCAAGTCTCTACATTATCTAAGTTAGTAGTCGCAATAGTTGTTAAATTTCCTAAACTTAAACTTGAGAAGAATCCCATGGGAACTTTTTTTATTTTTTCACCTAATTCAATTCTCTTGTGTCCAGCCATAAAATATCCGGCATGTGTTTGTTTGAGCATAGAGGAATTTTTTGAAATAATTACTCCTGCTATACTAATTAGTAAAAATAAACTTGATATTCCTATTGTTTTGAAGCTTATATCCTTGTTTACTATCCCAAAAATCGCATAATAAATGGCTGCAAATTGTAGAGCATTAAAAATAGAACCGAAAAAATTAGCAAAGATTGATTTTTTTAGATACACTTGTTCTTCAATAGAAAAATTCCATATTTTTTTAAAAACACTAAGCATTTTCTTCTCCTTTCAAGGCAGTTTCCCAAAGATTGTGATAATCTTTTGATTCCTTCAAAAGCTCTTCATGACTTCCTTTACATGCAAGTTCTCCATTTTTAATTACAAATATATTATCTACATCTGTTATTGTCTTTAAACGATGGGCAATTATAATTAGAGTTTTCCCTTTGACCAGTTCTGATATTGCATCTTGAATCAAGGCTTCATTTTCAGGATCGATATAAGAGGTAGCCTCGTCTAAAATAACTATTGGAGCATTCTTTATCATAGCTCTTGCAATTGATATTCTTTGCCTTTCTCCTCCAGATAAATGTTTACCGGCTTCTCCTACTCTCGTATCATATCCATCTGACAGCTTCATTATAAAATCATGGCAGGCTGCTTTCTTACATACTTCAATTATTTCCTCATCACTAGCATTTTTATTTCCTATTCTGATGTTATCTTTAATTGACATATCAAAAAGAAAATTATCTTGTGCTACATAGGAAATAACAGTAGATAACTTTTCAAGGGACATATCTTTAATATTTACATTTCCTATACTTATAGAACCACTATCTACATCCCAAAATCCTGAAATTAGTTTTGCAATAGTCGACTTTCCCGAACCCGATTCGCCTACTAAAGCATTCACACTTCCTTCTTCTATATTTATATTTATATTGTTTAGGACTTGCTTATCTTTTTCATAAGAAAAATCTACGTTTTTTATCTCTATATTATAATTTTTTATATCCAAATTTTCATTTTTATGAGATAATTCTCTCGCAGAAAGTATATTTTTAATCTCTTCGAAAATAGTTGACATTCTTCCAATATCATCTTCAAAAGTCATTACTCTCATAATATTTTGGATAGTCCCAAAAGAAAGGATTATCAATGTTAAAAATACACCACCATCTAGTGAACCATTCATACAGAAATATAAACCAAATGGTATAATTGTCAAAATACCAACTGGAGCAATAGACATACTTATCGCATAGTCTCTTGTATTTTCTCCCATCCAATCATAATAGTAATTTGCCTTTTTATACACATTGTCCCTGTATTTTCTATAAGATTTTTCGCCTTGATTAAATGTTTTAATAACCTCTATTCCATTTATATATTCAACCACGGAATTATTCATATCTTGGCCAATTTTAACTGCTTGTGGAAACTTTACCTTCATTCTTTTCATCGGCCCTGTCATAAAAAATCCACCAATAACTAATGGAATTAAAGATATTAAACTTAGTCTATAATCTAAAATTAACATGTAAACAAATAATATTATAGGTCCGACTAAATTAGCTGTCATCTCAGGTATCATATGAGCCAATGTTGTTTCAGTATTATCGACTTGATTTACAATTATGTCTTTTAACTTACCAGTAGATTCATTCAATATATCTCCTAATGGCATATTAAATAATTTTTCCATAAGGCTTTTTCTTATATCTCGTATTATTTTATAGGCTGTTTTATGAGAAATCATTGTTGACAAAAACATAAACACTTCTTTGATTATAAGACATAAAAGTATAAAGAAAATTTTATTTATATAGTAATAAAAATCTTGGCTACCATCAATTAATGATATAATCATCTTACTTAGAATAATATATACAAAAAGATTTGAAATTACTCCAAGTATTGCAAACAAGACAGAAATAAAATATGGTGCTTTATTTCTCTTAATGTAATTTTTTAATAGATCCATAAATTTAACTCCTTTCATCATCTTTTTTCATTACATTTGTAAAATAAGTCTCTATCATTTCAGTTAGATATATCTTATTTTTTACAAAATTCTCACGTGCATTCAAAATTTCGCAAGCCATCAATCCAGAATTCATAATATTAATCATAAATTCAAATGTTTCATCAGAAGGTAACTCGTTAAACAAAGTAGAAAACAATTCTTTAAATACTTGTATGGACTCTTTTTTTATTTTCACATATAGTTTTTTCAAATCATCATTTTCTTTTAACTCACATAAAAACATGACATAAAGCTTTACATAATCATTATCTGCAAGTATCTTGTCTATAATCATTCTTGAAAACAACTGTGGAGTTAATATTAATCCTTCATCATAACTTGATTTTTGAACAATATCTTTTCTATTTAAATTACCTTCCATCATAATGTCGTATAAGATTTCATGCGTAGAACCATAATGATGATACAAGCCACCTCTAGAAAGCCCAGTAGCTTCCATAATGTCATTCATAACTGTATTTCTAAATCCCTTATCCAAAAAGACTTTAATAGCTGCTTGTCTAATCTGCTTTTTTCTTTCATCAGCTTCCATTTTCATTTCATAAATAACCTCCAAACCGACACTCTTGTCGGTATTATTGTATCAGAACTGATAATCATTGTCAATAGCTTCGCTTATACTTCTTTATTAATTTTTTTAAATGCGGTATAATTAATAAAACCTAATAAACGCTTAACGCTTATAACTTTAATAGCAAGCACAGTAAGTGTACGGACACTTACGAAAAAATTAATGGAGCAGACCTTTACGGAATGCTCCATTTTTTTAATTTTTACCTTGTTAGGGAGAACCCTAAGACCCCAAAATATATTTTATAAAGGAGAATAAAATGGCAAATAGATTTAGAAATGAAAGAATAGAAATAAAACTAACTAAAGAAGAAAAAGAAGTTTTTGAAAACAAAATGAAACTTGCAAATTGTAAAACAATATCCCACTTTCTTAGGAAATGTGTATTAGAAAAAGAAATTTATGTAGTAGATTTAGAACCATTTAGAAACCTGCAATGGTTACTCTCAAATGCTACGAATAATATTAACCAGATTGCAAAAGCAACTAATACAACTGGTGTTATTTACAAGAATGAAATTGAATCTATGAATAATCAGATAGAAAAATTATCAAGAGAAATATGGCAGATTCATTCCCTACTTCTTAATAAATCAAAAGAAAGTTCTGGTGATTAGTATGGCAATAACAAAAATACATCCTATAAAATCAACCCTAAATTTAGCATTGGATTTTGTAGATAGATTATATTACTAAGAGTGAAAAAACTGATGAAAAAATTTTGGTATCTTCATTCAAATGTCATCCATCTACTGCCCTTCAATTTATAAAAATATGAAAGAGCATATTCTATAGCATATTTTGAAACAAAAAAGAAGTAGATTAATTCTACTTCTCATACTTAATATTTTCTTGTCTATACTATTCCAAACAGTATCTGTTAAATTACATCTCATTAATTCTATTTGAAATAATTATCACTACTTCAATAATCTTATTAGAGGTCAAATCACCGATATACTTATTTTCAAGGAATAGGTCATAGAAGTCTCTCATTCATATTGTTTTACTTAAACAAATCAGAGTGTGAGCCAGTTCTTACTAAAGATAATACTAAAACATCTTCTATTTTTTCATATATCAGCAAAAAATCGTGCTCTATATGACATTCTCGAGTACCCTTGTAAATTCCAGCTAAAGAATGATCTCTATATCTTTCATCAAGGGCTTCATCTTTTGCAATTTTCTCAATAATTTCAAACAGTTTTCAATATCTTTCCCTTGTTTTTTAGCCTGCTTTGTCCATTTTTCTCTTCTGCCATAGTTAGGAGAATATTCTCTTTTTCTTTTCTTAACTCTTCCACCCTGTCTGCAAGTTCAGCGTAGTCTTTCTGTGCATTAGCGACTTTTAAAAGCTCCTCTTGAAATTATAGCATTTCATTGTCTATTTCCTCTATTCTACTACTTCCATCACTTGTGATGGCTTTTTCTATATTCTCTTTTATTATTTCTTTTAATTCGCCGTTATAGAATATCGGTTGATTGATTACTATTACAAATACTTATTACAAATGTCTTTCATTTATTTTATTATTACGTTAGCATCACTTAAAATTAAGTTGTCCATATGCTTGAAATCGAATGTTTAAATAAATTATCCATAAATTTTAAAGAATTTAATTTCAAAAGTTTTCATTTCACAATTTAATATAATAGTCTTGATGATAAAAAAATAACTGCTTCCATCCACTAATATTTCCTAAACCTTTACATTAATAATGCTCATATATATTTTTAGTCTTCCTCAAAATCAATAATAAATTCAGATATCACTGGTTGCAATTTATATAATGAACTTATTGCGTATGACATTTGATCATATAAGACCTCATAACTATTTCTTTCTGAAAAAAATATTTTTTTTGATTCACTTTCAATTTTTCTATTCATGTAATTTATTCGATCATCATCGGTGGTTAAAGGATTTTCCTCCAACTTATTTGTTTCTAAAAGTATATTTTGGCAAATTTCAGTATCTTGTATTATATCATCCATTAATTCTTCAAAATCTGGAAGTTCAATAGATATCTTTACTTTATTAAACTCAATAGTACTTTCTAACAATTTAAACCTATGCTTCTTCGTGTTTATTTTTTTAATAAGATATTCGTATTTATTAATAGTATTTAATCTATAATCAGCAACAAATTCCCTAAACAAATCGTATCTTTTGATCATAGTTGAAATTTTTGAAATATCTTCTAATAAATAAAAAAGTTTATTTGACAACTTTAAATTTTCGATTTCATTCAAATAATCAATTATTTCAAAAGAAATTTCTATCATGTTATCTATTTGTCTTATTACTAATGTGTTTTTATGATTTCTTACTTGTTGTAAAATTTCAGCATTTTTTAATTCAAGTTCTAATTTTCTATTTTCTTTCAATTCTTTTTTTAGTATATTTTTAGCAACAACTGCTGAAACAATTATAGCTAGCACTGATATACATGTAGAAATAACAAATTCAATATTATTTATCACATATTTAATAGGAATCACCTCAATAATGTTATACTCACTAACTACCTATGTACTTATTAATTAATAATCTATTTTTCAATATCTACTATTTTTAATAACTTGAATTATTCAGATTACAAAAAATAGTATTGTCCCTCTATTTAAGATATTTCCCTTCGATTCTTGACATCAATACTACAGTCTCCACGTGTGATACATAGGCTTTTTTCTGAATCTTGTTTACTTCATACTTTGTTGATATTTCATTATTTTGTTGTCAATTCTATCTACTTCACCATTGATTTTGATTAGACTATTTTGAATCAATATTTCTTACTATTCTTTCAAATGAAGCTCTCCCCAACCCAAATAAAATAAATCATCTTCTTGGAGAGATAAATAAACCTTAAAAATTATATTTACCATTTTTTTATTTTGAATAACTTCAAATTTATAATTTCCATCTTTTAAATCTGGGTCATCTCTTATTTTATCCATAACATAGTATAAAGCTAAATTAACATCACAAGAATTTTTGTTCTTTTTTAAATATTCTACAGTCAATTCTTTTACTTTATCAGAATAATTTTCAATAAAAATTTTTTCAAAATCCTTATAAGATTTTTCATATCTCCAAGATTTAATCTCATTCATACCTTTTGAAAAACTAGATAAATTAAGACAAGTAGTGAGAATGTCATAATCTGTATTCCAATCAGTAAAAATTTCTCTTCTATATTTAATCACTTCCAAAAGTTCTTCTTTATTGTTTTTGTTAATACAGCAATTTATTTTATCTATAATTTCAAATTCCCTTAAAAGATACTCTATGTAATCATATTCTAAATAAAATGAACAACTTTCATAATAATCAAGCCAATTTTTCGGATAAATAACAGGATAAAACATACCATTTTCTATTCTTGATATTTGGTTATCTACTGATTTTAAAATTTGAGACAATATTGCTGCAGATTTTTTTGCTAATATATATCTATCCCTACCTTCTTTATTAATTGTGTAAAAAACTGCAAAAAAAGATATAAACGTTGCGCCAATAATTCCCAAAAAAGTTATTTGATTATCCGTAAAATTTTCAGCAAAAATAATCAGAATAACTAGTCCCACTACAATTAACGCAAATAAACTCATCACACCTCGAAATGATAATGGTTTATTATTTCTTATAACATTAAAATTGTGACTCGACAAAACTGATTCTAAAATTTCAAGATCATCGTTTTTTAATTTGTTTTTATTAAACATTTAATCCTCCATTTTATTTAAAATAACAAAAAATCATATTAAATAGCAGGCTATAAAATAATTTTACATATGACAATCGGATATTTAAAATATTTATGTAATTTCCCAGACATTGTCTGGAATATTACATCTCGCTAACCCTATTTGATAAAATTGTAACTACATCAACTACCTTATCAAAGGTCAAACCTCCAATGTACTTATTTTCAATAAGGTATACTTCCCACAAGAATCTTAGATGTGAATCATCTTTTATGTCCTTGATTATTTCCTCATAGTCTTTTATTATCTCCTGACTTCCTCTTTTGTTTGAGGTTCTCTCTATTGCTTCTTTTAAAATTTTATAGTTTATCTCATCTTTTTTTAACTTATAGAGGGTGTATAGGTCGTAGAAGTCTCTCATTCGTGTTGTTGTTATATTTCTTCTGATTATGGTTTCATATTTTTCAGCTAAAATTGTTTCTAATGGATATGCCATTATTTTTATAGCTTCTTTGCTAAAGATACAGGGATAAGTATATTCTATTTCCCTTGGTGTTATTGCATCTCCTGTTGTTAGGTCTAGTTTCATTGGATTTTTAGTTTTACCAACATTTGCCATTAGTGATATTCTAAAATTCTCGTACTCGTCTTCATCTCTTATATAACTGATGTCTTTTATTTCAAATCTTATTCCATCATCTACATTGATATTTATAATTTCCTCTACAATTTCTTTTATTTTTTCTTCTTTTAGAGCTATGCCTTTAATGGTTGTATCCATGTCCATGGTTGTTCTATTTTCAATGCCGATTAAGGATGATATAAGGAATTCCCCCTTTATTACAAAATTACTTTTGTATGATGATTTAGATAGTCTGTCTAAAAATCTTTCGAAGAAATATATTTGCAGAACTTCTTGCGACTTCAGATTTTTCTTCTCTGCTAAACTTCTTATCTTACCCTTTATACTCTCGATATTAATCACGATAATACCTCCATGTATTTTCTAATTTCATCTTCTATTTTAAATAGTCTACTGTATTTTATGAGTCGCCTTAGATTTTTATTTGGTGATTTAAAATATCTTTTTATTGCTTCTGTAAAAATTTGCTTATCTATTTTTTCTCTGTCTATTATGATATCGCAAATTGTTCGATCTATATCGTAAACTGGAATAAGGTTGCCTTGTGGTGATTTTATTTCTGTCTTTCCTATTTCGTATAAGTCTTTTTTTACATAGTGAACTTGTAGATCCTCATATCTTTTTTTGATATGGCTTGCATTATAGCCTTGGGGCACAGATATGTGAAATACATTTGGAGTCCTATCGGATAGGTCGTGGAGGTATAGGGCTGTTTGATGGGAAAATATAATTCGATTGCTATTAGATGATATTAAAACAAAATCGTCTATTACTTTTCCTTTTAATTGATATAGTCCTGGTCTTAATCTTTCTAATTGTCCGATTTTTGTTAATTCTGATAAATTATGCCTACTATATCCAAGTTCTTCTGCTTCTTTATTAGTTATTACTAAATTTTCTTGTATATATTCTTTAAGTGTATTCATAGTCCACCTCCTCTCGTTTACGCTTTTATTATATGTTATAAAAGCGAATATGTAAAGTTGACTTGTGATTACTTTATATTTTAAAAAGGATGTAACGAAACCTTACTCCCTTTAATAAAAAAAGAGCAGCCTTTTAAGCTACTCTTGTAGAAAGTATAAAATGGGTTTTATCTTATTATATTTTTCTTTGTGTCTCCTCATACCAGTTGCAAAACTACTCTTACGTCCATGTAGTTTTTTTGGGTCTTTTTGACGTATCCTTCTTCATCTTTATCGAAGACAAAATGCTTATAAAACTGCTTGAAATGCAGGATTTCTAGATTTACATCTTTTGTATCAACGCTATAGTCTCAACTTGTTCATTATTGTCCAAACTTATATTCAAGTCATCGTCTATAATTGGAAGCTTGAAAGTAATTGATTTTAGCCATTGTCCGTTAGGTTGTTTTTCTTCATAAACTTGAATTTCAGAAATCAAAGCTGTAATTAACTGCCTACGCTCTATATCATTCATGACTTTATAGAGTTTATCAAAATAGATCAGAACCTTATATATGTTATCTCCTGTGAGTTTTTCAGCTTCAATAGTCTGTTTCTTTGCTTTCGCATCAATTAGTGATGATTCTAATTCATCTATTTTATCATACATACGATATAGTCTATCATCTAAATCCTGTTTCCTTCTCTTATAATGCTTATCTTCAACATCTAAATTATCTATTTCCTCAATTAGCTTAAACTTTGTAGAATGACTCTTCCTCAATTCCTTTTGGTAATTATCTATTTCTTTTTCTATTTCAGAGGTGTCCACCTTCATGTTGATTTTTTCTTGCATCATAGAAGCAAATTTCGGGTTACTTACAATCTTGACAATTACCTCTGCAACAGCATCATCTAACAATTCTTCTCTAATTTGCTTACGGAAAGTACACTTATGACCTCTTATCATCTGCCTATGTTTACAACCATAGTAATAAAAATCTTTATATTTTGTGCTATCTTTCTTTTTCTTGGCACACTTGTTTCCAAACATTCCCACTCCGCATATCGGGCATTTTACAATTCCAGAAAGCAAGTGTGTACGTGTATCTTTTCCTTTATTCACATGCTCATATTTCTTTGCTTGAGATTTTAACTTAACTTGAGCAGCTTGCCAAACTTCGTCGGAAACTATAGCTTCATGTATCCCTTCTGATATTAGATATTCATCTTGTTCAACCTGCTTATATTCATTTCTTGTACCACGAACTTTTTCTAAAGTTCTTCTTCCAAATGCTATTTTCCCATTATATACAGGATTCTTTAATATCTTTCTTATAAGACCTGCATCAAACAAAGGATTCTTACCATTCTGTCTTGGGATTTTTCTAATTCCATGATTCTCTAAGTATTTAGATATCCCGTTGGCTCCTATCGTAGTATTTACATACTGGTCGAAAATCGTTCTTATGGCAACTGCCTCTTCCTCATTTATAAACAGTTTGCCATCTTCAAGTTTATATCCATACGGAGCAAAGCCACCATTCCATTTTCCTTCCCTTGCTTTTTGAATGCGACCTTCCATTGTTTGAATATGTATGTTTTCTCTTTCTATTTCAGCCACAGCTGATAAAACAGAAATCATTAGTTTCCCGGCATCTTTAGATGAATCAATGCCATCTTCAACGCAGATAAGATTAACTCCATAATCCTGCATTATCTGAAGTGTAGAAAGAACATCAGCGGCATTTCTTGCAAATCTTGATAACTTAAACACAAGAACAAAAGACACTCCATCTTTTCCAGATTTTATATCTTCCATCATTCGATTGAACTGAATTCTACCTTCAATAGATTTACCAGACTTTCCGGCATCTTCATACTCTCCGACAATTTCGTAATTGTTGTAAATAGCAAAAGCTTTCATTCGTGATTTTTGTGCCTCTAACGAATATCCCTCTATCTGTATTGACGTAGATACTCGTGTATAGAGGTATACTTTTATTTTTTCTTTTGACATAGCATTAACCTCAATATAATTTTTCTATATCATATATAATTTTTTGAATTTAAGTTTGGACTATCATTTCAAGTATATTATAACACTTTTATTAGTCCGTCTCAATTTGTGTTTTTGCCTTGTCAAAACTATTTTTCATCTCTTGATTTTTTGCTGGCGTTGGATCGGGCAGATTATCTAAATCTAAAGCACCAGCATATTTTGCAATCAGATTTGCTATTAAATCAGCCAATCCATTCCAGTCATTGTCCAATATATACCTCCTCTAAAGTTTTATATCTAATAATTATTTGTTTAATTAAGTTTTACGACATTGACAAGTGCCTTGGATTAGCAACATAGGAATCTCACCTCCGCCTCTATTCCGGATGAGCCGGCTTCAACCTTAGAAGTATCATTATCCTCATTTTCTTCATAGCGGATAGGGTATCCCTCCCTATATTCAAACTCTTACTTATCGCCACTTTCTTTTTGCTTAGCAGTACTTGTTTTGCCGAATTATTCAGCAGAAAGATCTTGGCGGATAGGTTATTACGCTCCAAAAATAATTAATGTCTTGTCATGGTCTATTCAATTGTTAAGGTTCAAATTTTATCGAGAGTTATTAATCTTTTTAAAATTTAACCATCAGAAAATACTTATCTTGATGAAACAAAATTGTTTAAAATTACCCTCTTATACTTAACAGTGAAAAGAAGTATTTCTTGGTAACCAATTTTGAAATAGAATTGCTTATGTAAAAAGGTCCAATTCACACTGCATGAGTAACAGTGAAAATTGGACCCTTTTCGTATCTATCATCTAAAAGTATTCTGGCATTTCTTTAATTTTCTAATCGCCTTTTAAGTATCATATTTATATTTTTTTATCTCTGGCATACTTTTATACCTTTTTAGACTTAAAGTCTTTAATAATGCCTTTCCACCTCTTTTTACCTATAAAGATTCTCCTACATCATAGTTCATTTTTTTATTTCCTCCTTGATGTCTTAATTTATCTTTATCTTCTTTATACCATTTTATATTTAGAAATAAAAAATAGATGAGATTTTTTGGATTCTGTTATGAAAAATCTAAAACGAACCTAAATTTTATTATTCAGGTTCGTTTTGTTTTCTATATTGGCTAGGACTAAGTCCTGTGAAATCTTTGAATGCTCTGTTGAAGTTAGATGGATTCTGAAAGTTTAGATCATTGCTTATTTCTAGTATGGATTTATCTGTGTTTATAAGCAAATCTTCTGAATATATTAGTTTTAACCTTTGGATATACTTCATCGGCGTGTATTGAAAGGATCTTGTGAATTTTGTGTTTAGAGTAGATTTTGATATTTTAAATTTTTTCGCTAGATGATCTAAGTTTAGATTTTTATCCAGGTTTTCTTTCATATATTTCTCTACTTCTTCCATTAGTTTATCCCCTCCGGGCGTGAAATAATTGGTCTTACTTGGATTTATGCCAACTTTTCCTATTCTATATATGAGTTCCAAGGATTTTAATTTTATAAATAGCATATCCCTTTCTTTAAGTGCTTGAATTAATTCATTTGCAAGTTTTACCAAATCTTCGTTTTTAATGGCACATCCCATGTCTTTTACATTTTTAAATTTATATATAAATTCTCCAATGTATGGAAAGTAGGGGGAATTTTTATCCAAGATTTTATCTGCTATTACTATGTTAAATGCCGTGGTTCGATGACTTGTTGTGGAAGAAAATTTTGAATTTGGTATTGATCTTCCTACGAATATTTCATTTGTAGTTATGAGAACTTTGCTATTGTTTATGTAAGTGAAATGATTGCCTTCATAGCAGTATCCTATCCTATAGCCTCTATTTCCCTCCGTAGAAGAGTTATGGGCGTTGTATTTCTTCTTTAGACTGATGTAGAGTACAAAGACCCCCGGAAATATTTCGTAAGAGGTCATCTTATTTTCAGGGCTTTCTAAGCCTATATAATTTATAATTCTAGGATCCTCTGTGGGAAATTCTTCGAACCCCCAAGATTTAAGTCTATTCTCTTTCATACAAACTCCACTATATTTTCTTTCGAATTTTTTATAAATTCATAGTCATGGCTTATGACGATTATTGTCTTTCCTTCATCTTTCATCTCTTTTAATATTCCAATTAGTCTTTTCATATTTTCAAAACACAGTCCAGATGTAGGTTCGTCAAGCACCACGATTTCCTTTGGACTTGCCATTGCTAGTCCCAGAGCGAGTCTTTGTTTTTCTCCTCCAGATAACTTCTGTGGGTGGCTTTCTCTCCTATCCCAGAGCTCTAGTTTCTTTAATATTTCTTCAATCTTTTTTTCGTCATCTGTTACTATTTTCATCTCCGTTAAAACGGATTCTGTAAATAGCTGATAATTGATATCCTGCATCACTAGAGAAATATAGTCTCCATGGTTTTTTATTCTTCTATTTTTGTAAAATACTTCGCCCTTTTGCTTCTTATTAAGACCGCAAAGATTTCTTATAAATGAAGATTTACCAATTCCATTTGCTCCTATTATGAAATATATTCCCGGATCAAAGCTCATTGAAAAATCAAATAGCTTGGGATTTTTTTCATATTGGCAGGAAAAATCTCTACATACAAGTGATTTTTCTTCATCGAAACTGTGGTCGAATAGGTTCTTCACTTCGTAGCTTTTACTTATAAGTTCTTCTTTTTCTATGTCTTTAAGGGTTCTAAGTCTGTGCTTTTCAAGTATTTCTTCTGAGATTCTATCTTTACTATAGGATAAAATTTTCCGATTTTCAATTACAAGTAGTCTATCCATTATTTCTTTTAAATAGTAGAGTCTATGCTCAGCGATGATTATTATCTTGCCCAAGGATTTTAAAACCTCTAGGCAGTGGGTCAATTTTTCTATGGATTCTCTGTCTAAGGATGCGGATGGTTCGTCGAAAATATATATTTCATTGTCCATAACCGCCACAGAATTTATGGCTATTAGCTGTTTCTGCCCTCCTGATAGTTTGAATAAATCATTGCCTAAAAGATCCTGACTATTTAGTAGTTTTGAAAAATATTCTATCTTTTCATAAATTTTATCCCTAGAAACATTCCTGTTTTCTAGGGCAAATGCGATTTCATCTAGGGAATTAATGGCGTAGAATTGATTTTTTGGATTTTGAAAGACTGTTGAGATGAATTTTGATCTGTCGGTTATATCCAACTTCAAAATACTTTCTCCATCAAATAAAAGATCCCCTTCCATCTTTGCCATATCAACTTCTGGTATAATTCCATTTATAGTCTTGATTAGAGATGATTTACCACATCCAGATCTGCCTGTGATGACATTTATAGATCCCTTTTCAAATTTTAAATTTATATCTTCAAGTATTCTATTTTCTCCCTCATCTTCTTTGAATGAAAGAGAAAAATTCTTAAATTCTAGCATATTTTTATCCTTATAAATAATATTATTATATAAATTCCGAAACTAAGTAGGACATAGTCCGCCGTTTTAAGCCTTGCACATGATATGGAAGACCTCTCTTTATTCATTTTCATGCCTCTTGTCATGGCAGATATCGCAACATTGTCCGCTGTTTGAGATACAATCATAAGTAATGGCACAAATCTATATTCCAGTATCTTCGCCGGATTTTTAAAGAAGTTTTTCATCGTAAGTCCATGCATGTACATAGCTTCTCCGATGATTTTGTAATCTTCTTTTATAGAATAGAAAAATCTAAACATTACAGAAATTGGTATGATTATATAGTCTGGAAATTTGATTTTCTTTAGTGAATAGACGAGATCGCTCATCTTAGTAGTTGTCACAGTGTAATAACCCATCATCACTCCTGGAAGTATTCTAAGTATTATTCCGCAGTAGAGATTAAAGACCATCCCTAAATAAGAATTTGGATACTTGGATGCTACTATCTGTCCTACTACGGCTATCCCAGTATAAAAAAGTCCCTTACCAATAAGGGACCATTTTTTATCTAGGATTGCAAGTAGGTATGGAAATATAGCTAACAAAATTCCAAGGTATTTATAACTCATACTAATGGAACCTTCTGTTGCAGATACCCCTATGATAATTGTTAAGAATAATTTTGTCCTAAAATCAATTTTCATTAAGCCATTCCCGCTTTTTTAAAATGTTTATTTAAGATTTTAATTCCAATGGTACATCCTATGTATCCACCGAGCATACCTAGTAGAACTACAGGTATAAAGGACCAGTTTGGCATAACTGAGAGTAGTTTTTCTGCATATT
Source organism: Anaerococcus sp. C0059F3 (assembly GCF_056590475.1). Classification (NCBI taxonomy): domain Bacteria; kingdom Bacillati; phylum Bacillota; class Tissierellia; order Tissierellales; family Peptoniphilaceae; genus Anaerococcus; species Anaerococcus sp. C0059F3. Next base: position 5,911 of record NZ_JBWPWE010000014.1, on the reverse strand, counting down.
CAGCCCCATAGCCTTGGTCGATTAAAGACTGTAAATAGGCATCTCTAGCAAAGTAGATTGGTATTAAATTTGCAGCTGCAAAAATCATAAAGACTGTGTAGGTTAGTCTTGCAGTTTTTATTGACTTATAGCCACCCTTTTTTAATATAATTTCACAGATTAATGACAATAAAATTATGGCAGGTAGAACTATCGCTCCATGACCTGACATTGAAAATGTAAGTCCAAATACTATTCCCATGATTAAGATCATGCCAAATTTATCTATCTTTGTTGAATAAAGCATAAATACTGGTCCTGAAACTAAACCGCAAGCAAATGGAACTAGGGGCATAAGTACAGGTATAAAACCTATCATACCTCCACACCAGAGTGCCATTACAGTTAAAAGCGAAAATACTCCTGCATTTATTAAATCTCGAATTCCAAATTTATTCATTTTTTCCTCCTTAATATATAAATTCTTCAGATTTTTTAGATGATTCAATCATCTTTTGGTAAGTTTTACTTTCTTTTATAAGTTCATCGTGTTTTCCAAAATCTTCTATCTTTCCATCTTTCATAACTATGATTTGATCTACATTTCTGATTGATTTCATCCTATGGGAAACTATCATCACCGTCTTATTTTTAATTAATTTATTTAGAGATTCTTGGATATATTTTTCATTTTCCACATCAAGTGATGCCGCAATTTCATCTAGTAGGATTATTTCTGCATCCTTTAAAAATGCTCTTGCTATGGATATTCTCTGTCTTTCTCCTCCAGATAAGTTAGATCCATTTTCGCCAATCTCCGTATCGTATCCATTCTCAAGTTTCTTTACAAATTCGTCACAGTTCGCTAGCCTTGCAGCTTCTAGCACTTCTTCATCACTTGCAGTAGGTCTGCCGAGCCTTATATTTTCCATTACAGAACCGTTAAATAGAATTACATCTTGGAACACCATGGAAATATGTTTAAATAAATCTTCTGTCCTCGCCTTATTTATCTCTTTTTTATCTATTAAGATTTCTCCTCTGTCATAATCATAGAGCCTTGCCACCAATTTTATTAGAGTGGACTTCCCGCAACCAGATGGACCAACAAGAGCAGTAGTTTTTCCCTGCAAAGCCTTGAATGAAATATTATCTATGACTTTTTTGTCATCGAGATAAGAAAATTCTACATTTTTTCCTTCTATATCAAATGATTTAAATTCTGTTTCTCTTCCCGGTTGGATTTCTTCTGATCTAAGTGCCTTTATCTTTTCTATTGGAGAATCCATGTACATTAACTCTCCATAAAATTGGTTAAAGGCAGCAACTCCATCAATTAATCTTGCTGAAGCAAATAGGTAGCCTGCAAAATACAAGATATTTATTTCTCCATTTATCAAGCTATTTAATCCAACATATATTGCAAGGGCTAGGGATAAGTTTGCCACAACTGTTGCAGAAACAATGGGGATAACTTGTCCCAGTTCTGACTTAATGTGTTTCTTTTCTAAGGACCTAACAAAGTCAATGCCACTTTTTTCCTTTTCTTCAGTCAAATTGTAGGATTTGATTTCAGTGGATAGATCTATTAGTTCTTGGAACATCTTCGAAGACTTTCTCTGTTCTTTGTAGTAGGTCGCCGTCGCCTTCTTTTGGATTTTGGTGGAAGTCAAATTCAAAATAGCAGAAATATAAATTGGAGCTATAACTGCAAGACCAAGCTTTACATTTCCAATTAGCAACAAAATGGAAATAATAACTAGGTTTATTATAAAGCCATAAAAACCTGAAACTGCATGAGAAAGACCATGCTCCATTGCCTCTACATCCTTCATAATCGTTTGAGAAAAATCAGTTAAATCTCTTTTTGAATAGAAACTAAGGGGAAGATCTTTTATTATTTCAGAAAGTTCAATCCTTAAATTTGCAGATTCTTTATAGGTTTCATTATAGGTTGTAATGTAATCTTTATTTATTACGAAAATCATTATAAGAGCAATTACTATATATAAAACCACCGAAATCTTGAGATTAAACTTGCCTAGACCCAAGAGACCTTGCATGACATACATAAGAAGAAACATAGGAAGCATGTAGGACAGATTCTTTAAGGTAGAATATTTAATCGCAACGATGGTTCCTTCTGCACCTTTGTCCGTAAGTGCAAATCTATCTTTTAAATAGTTTTTCATAGATCAACCCTCCATTCATTTGCTTCATTGTACATTTCGATAAACTTCTTATACCTGCTGTCTTCCTTCATAAGTTCATCGTGGCTTCCTCTCTCTAGAATTTTTCCATCTTCAACCAGTAGAATTTCGTCCACTCCACGAATCGAAGAAAGCCTATGAGCAATCATAATTGTCGTCCTATCTTTTATGAGTTCCTTAAAGGCAATCTGTAATTCATATTCATTTTCTGGATCTGCAGCAGCAGAAGCTTCATCAAGGATAATTATCTTTGGATCTTTCAAAAATATTCTCGCAATGGAGATTCTCTGTTTCTCGCCACCAGATAGATTTATCCCTTCAGCACCTATTATCGCATCGTACTTGTCTTTGAACTTATCTATAAAGTCATCACAGCGGGCAAGCTTTAAGGCTTTGTAGACCTCTTCATCATCTGCATCTTTATTTGCGAGTTTTACATTTTCAAAAATCGAAATTCCTTGGAATAGTTTAGGATTTTGAAAAACTATACCGATATTTTTCATCAAGCTTTCTCCATCGTAGGAAGAAATATTTCTGTCGCCGATTAAAATTTCTCCAGAATCCACAGGATATAGTCCAGAGATTAACTTAGCAATGGTAGACTTACCAGATCCAGAGCTACCTACAAGAGCATATACTTTGTTCTCGTCAAGATTTAAAGAAAAATTATGTAAAATCTTATTCTTGTCATCGTATGAAAAATCAACATTTTTAAAGATTATATTCTTCTTTTGTAAATCTTTTTGTGTACCAAAAACTATTTCTTTTTCTTTCATCTCTGTGAACAGATTTTCAAGATTATCTACAGCAGAGTTAGCTTGAAAAACATACATGGAAACATACATAATCTTCATTAGATCTACGAAAAATAATCCCATAAATAAAGTGAAAAATAGAATTTTTGCTGACCAGATATTAGGATCTTGTCCTTTTGAAACCATAAATATCGCTAGAAAGACTGGCGTGATTATAAAAATATTTAAAAGCCATTGGAAAAGGACATAGGGAATCCTGCAGGACATCGAATATTTGTAGACCATGTCCTTATAGACCATGATTGAGTCGTAAAGTTTTGTAAAACCGATAAGTGGCGTGTTGAAGATCTTCACCACTGGCATTCCTCTTACATATTCCACAGCCCCAGCATTCATTTCATCTAGCTTCTCCATGTACTTCTTCATAAATGATTGGTCTCCTATCATTTTGTAGAGTAAGTACATACTGAGTAGAATGATGATTACAAAAAATATTCCAAGATAGATGTCAATTGCAAAGGTCAAGGCTATCATGAGTATAGGAGTTAAAGCTGCCATAGTTTGATCTGTTATGAGGTGGGCGACAATCATGTGTGTTTGTTCCACATTGTTGTCGATTATCTTTCTTACCTCACCAGAGTTATGGGTGTCAAAAAAAGTATTTGAAGCTCTAAGTAGGTGCCTAAGTCCTTTTTCACGAAGCCTAGTTTCAAGTCTAAATCCAGCTAAGTGACTCATCCATGTTCCACCAAAGTAGAAGATACTACAGCTGGCAAAGAGGACTAGAATTTTTATAGAGAAAATCTTAAGGTTTATTAAATCTTCTCCACAAAATACATCTCTAAGCAAAATCCAAATTAAATAATAAGCATAGAACTGTAGCAAATTCCCAACTACAGCTAGCATCGCCGCAAGTATTCCATGGATTTTTCTTTCAGGCATATAGGAAAATAATTTCTTATAAAGTTTCATATTAACCTTCTTTCTATGTGCTATTTGATAATCAATATCAATATATCATCTTTTTTTTTTATCGTCTAGTCGAAAAAAATTATTCTGTCATAAATTTTAAATAAAATATGATGGTCTTTAAATTTTTGTAAGAGACTGTGTAAAATGCCTTTCCCCTAGGGGAAAGAGATATGTGATCAATTTTTTACTATATGTGGACCACTTTCCGATAATAACTGTGGACCATTTTGGGGTTGACATTTACATCTAAAAGTCTTCTGGCTTTTCTTTAATTTTCTAATCGCCTTTAAAGTGTCATATTTATATTTTTTTATCTCTGGCATACTTTGATACCTTTTAGACTTAAAGTCTTTAATAGTACCTTTCCACCTCTTTTTTATCTATAAAGATTCTCCTACATCATAGTTCATTTTTTTATTTAAACCTTTCTGTGTTAGTTTATCTTTATCTCCTTCATACCAATTTAAGATTGTTGCATAGTGGTTTTGATAGGTCTTTCCACTGCTTTTCATGTATCTTGATAGTTTATTTATCATTATTTCTGTGTGTGAGTTTAGTTTTTCTTTTAGATTTTTATATTCTTCTTTGCTTAGCCTTACATTTTTGAATTCTCCATAAAAGATGGGGGTGGACTTTTTATCTTTTTATATCTCTCCCTCTCTCTTTATCTATCTCTATATCTTTCTCTATCTCTATCTCTTGTCGGACATGGGTTGGACTCATTAAGGACAATGTCCTCTGTTTATTTTGTCTGTATCTTCTTTTTTTCTCTGCCCATGCTGTTTCTGATCCGATTAGACTTGGTATTTCAGTTAGGTAATATTCATCATTTTCTGTTACAACTTCTAGTAAGCCTTGATTGATTAAATAATTAACTGTGACCATTACATCATCATCTGTTTCATCTATGGTTAGTGCTAACTCTTTTATAAAATCACTTTCTACTCCGTCATAATAGAGTTTGCCCTCATCTTTTAGGCTTAGTAGTAGAAGTTTGAGGTAGATTATCGTGTAGGTATCTCCTCCCGATATTCTCCTTAATCTTTTTATCCTTTTGTCTGTGAAAAATTCTTCTTTTAGTTTTATCCAATAATATCTTTTGTTTGTTGCCATTCTAATCCTCCTTACAATAAAAAAAGAAGTAGATTTTTTCTCTACTTCTCCTTATGATTTATTTATCATTATTCGCAAATTCTTTTATAATTTTCTAGCTAAAAATACTAGATGATCTTTCTCGTCCAGATGGTATTCGCTTTTAAATCCTATCTTATTCAATGTTTCTGTGAGATATTCGGGAGAATAAACTTCAAAATCTAGCATATCCGCCCATTTTTTTATGTTTTTATGCTCTCTATATGCTCCTTCGTTGCATATTAGAAACTGACCGTCCTTTACTAGAACACGATGGATTTCCCTAAAAGATACTTCTATATTCTTCCAAAAATAAATTGTTTCAAAGGCAGTTACTATATTTATGGATTCATCTTCAAAAGGTAGTTTAGATACGTCTGCTTCAATAATTTTACATCTGCCATCTCTTATAGCTTCGCTATTTACTGAACTTGCGATATCTACACTTGTTTTAGAATAGTCCATTCCAAATACTTTTTTAGCCTTTGTTAAGAAGTATTGAACATTACGTCCACCGCCACATCCTAGATCTAAAACTACATCCGAGGTTTTAATATTCAGAAAGGATCTGCCCCATTTAGCTAATTTTTCGTGACCAACGTTCATTCCTTTCACCATGAAGCGACCGCCGAAATTATTTTTAGGATTTTTTACATTTTCAAAAAATTTTTTTAACATTTCTATCTCCTATTGATAACTATTATCAGTGTAATTTTATCATAAATTTTACATTTATTCAATTTTATATCCTTTCTACATTGATATATTCCAGATTTTCGATAATCGAAATTCTTGATTTCCGATTTTCGGAAGTCTTGTTATTTTAGTTATTTAAGGGTGTAACTTTTCGTTACTCCCTTAGAT
>NZ_JBWPWE010000013.1:0-48039 GCF_056590475.1 Anaerococcus sp. C0059F3 | reverse complement strand
CTAAATCCCTCCACCTGCATAGCAGGTGGTTTTTTGTTTCGCTCTCTTTCGTTCGCTCAACTCACTAAAGTAGACAAGTAAAAAAAGAGATGAACTAAGTCATCCCTTTTTAATTATTAATTTTACTCAGCGTCTTCTTCGATAGAACCTAGTAAATCTTCAGATCCTTGTTCTGATAAAGCTTGAGCAAGCATATCACCAAGGTTGTTGTTTAGGTCATCATCACCAAAGGCTTTTGAGTTATCTCTTTCAACTTTTCTTCTTGGTTTATCGTTGGTTCTAGCTTGTTTTCTTGGCTTTCTTTCTGGTCTTTCTGGTGCTTCTTTAAGAGCCTTAATAGAAAGTCCAACTTTTTCTTCTTCTTTATCAATTGAGATTATTTTAACTTCAATTGTATCACCAACATTTAATTCATCTGATGGTTTTTCTACGTGTTCCCAAGAAATTTCAGAAACGTGTACTAGACCTTCAACACCATCTGCTACTTCAACGAAAGCACCGAAGTCAAGTAGGTTTACAACCTTACCTTCAACTACATCGCCAACTTCGTGTTCGTTAACAAATTTTTCGAATGGTTTTTCAAGAAGTTGTTTACGTCCAAGAGAGATTCTGTTTTTCTCTTTGTTTAGTTTTAGAATCTTAACTTCAATGTCATCGCCTACATTTAGAACATCTGATGGATGTTCTACTCTTGTCCAAGCAATGTCAGAAACGTGAAGTAGACCATCAAGACCATTTACTTCTACGAATGCACCAAAGTCAGTTAGTCTTGCAACTTTACCTTCCACTACTTGGCCTTCTTCAAGCTCTTCCCAAAGGTCATCTAGTTCTGCTTCTAAAACATCTTTTCTAGATAAAACTAGTCTATTCTTTCTTTCATCGATGCTGATAATCTTAAGATCCCATTCTTCACCAACGAATTTCTTTAAATTTTTAACGAAATATGTTGCAATTTGGCTAGCTGGTACAAAACCATTTACGCCATTAACTTCAACTGTAAGGCCACCCTTATTAAAGCTTGTAACTTTACCGTGAACTAGTTCATCATTTTCGTATTTTTCAGCTAGTTCTGTCCAAGCTTTCATTCCTTCTACTCTTCTTGTAGAAAGGGATACATTGCCTTCACCGTCGTCAAGTTTGATAACATATACATCAATGTCATCGCCAACTTCAAAACTGTTTTTTGGATCTTGTTTTTCTTCTTCAGTCATTTCGTCTAGTTTAACAATACCATCTGCACGATATTGGATGTCAACAAATACTTCATCATCCTTAACGTTGATTACTGTACCTTTGATTACCTCTTTTGGGTAAACCTTCTTTAAACTATCCTCTAGACTGTTCATAAATTCTTCTTTTGTGAATTCATCCATACTACTTACTACCTCCTCGATAATCGACTCAGGCGTAGACGCTCCTGCGATTATTCCTAATTTTTTAAATTTAGAGAGCTTTTGCAAAGGTAGATCTTTAACAGTTTCAATCCTAAAAACATTTTTGCAAAACAAACTAGCTACTTGATATAGCTTGTTTGTATTAGAACTATTAAAACCACCAACTACAATCATGCAATCCACTTGACTCGCAAGTTTTTTTGCTGAGTCTTGCCTTAACTTAGTTGCATTGCAGATTGTGTTTTCTATTACTACACTATCATTATTTTCTTCTAACTTGTTAGCAATATTTCTGAAAAACTCTAACCTATTTGTGGTTTGGCTTACCACATATAGCTTATCATAATTCTTAATATTTTTTGCTTCAGTCTCATCTCCAACTATTATACCCTTATTTATGCAAGAGTCCATAGCAATTATTTCTGGATGATTTTTATCTCCAACAATTATTACTTGATAGCCTTCATTTTCTTTTTCTGTAATTTTTTTATATATATTAGTAAGAACAGGGCATGTTGCATCGTAAAGCTCATTTCCATTTTCAATAAGCTTTTCTTTTAGAGCTTTACTTTCTCCATGGGCTCTAATAACAATCAAGCTATCCTTGATATTTAGAGCTTCCTCGTGATCAATAACAGTTAGGCCTCTCTTTTCGAAATCTTCAACAAGCTGGGGATTGTGTATTAAAGGACCCAGGCAATAAGCCTTTTTCCCACTTTCAAGTGCCTTTTCTGCTAAGTCCACACTTCTTTTTACGCCAAAACAAAAACCAGAATTTTCTGCTTTAATTATTTCCATTATTTTCTCTTCCTAAGACATTTCTATGTTCATAAATATTTTCAAATATTTCATCACTTATCATACTCATAGCTTCTTTATTTTTTATTTCCTGAAATTTTATAATCTCTATAGGCTCTTTCACGTATATATCCACTCTAGAAAACAACTTATAATTTGTAACAATCTCAATTGGAAGTATATCTGCTTTGGCCTTTAGGGCAATAAAGCCAACACCTTCGTGCATATTTTCACGAGAAATTTGTTTTACTCTTGTGCCTTCAGGAAAAATCCCTAGAGTCTTCCCGTCTTTTATTAGTCCTATTGCATATCTTAAAGCTTTTAGGTCATTACCATGGCGATCGATAGGAAAAACTCCCGCTGCCTTTAAAATATTTCTTAAAACTGGAATTTCAAATAATTCTTTTTTTGCCATAAAATTAAATTTTATGGGCAAGCCTAAGGCTAGAAAAAAAGGATCTAGGTTTGACCAATGATTAGCACAGGCAATTATAGCTGGATTTTCTGGTATATTTTCCTTACCATGAACCTTTATCCTAAAAAATGGGAAAAATAATACTCTTAAAATAGCAACTACTATATTATAAAACATCATCTTTCTCCATATACGATAGTATTTTATCAACTGTTTGATTAATGTCTAAATTAGAACTATCTATAACCACAGCACCTTCAGCTATTTTAAGTGGTGCAACTTTCCTATTTGAATCATAATTATCCCTTTTTATGATAGCTTTTTCAATTTCCTCAACAGTCATGTCAGATTCTCCCTGGTCAAAACGTCTTTTCGCTCTAGTAATAGCAGATGCAGTTAGATAAAACTTATACTTAGCATCGGGAAAAACTACGCTTCCAATATCTCTACCATCAAGTATAAAGGATGTATTTTCTGCAATTTTTCTTTGGAGGTCTACCATTTTCTCCCTTACATAAGATCTCGCAGAAACCCAAGAAACATTTGCTGTCACCTCATCGTTTCTTAGCTTATCTGTCACATCAATTCCATTTAATAATAATCTATTATCCTTAAAATCAATACTTATTTCTTCTAAAATCCTTTTAAGTATTTCATCGTCTGTTTGTTCATCAAGATTATTGTCTAGAAAATATTTTGTAACAGCCCTATACATAAGACCGGTGTTTAAGTACTCTATATTTAATTTTTTTGCTATAATTTGAGATATAGTTGATTTTCCAGATCCACTAGGTCCATCAACTGCAATTATATAAGTCATGTATTCTCCTTAATAAAAGTTCCAGCAGCATAGGCTGTTGAAAAATATGTTTGTAAATTAAATCCGCCTGTGAGACTATCTATATCTAAGATTTCTCCGACAAAAAATAAGCCATCTATCAATTTAGACTCCATATTTTTGGGATTAATATCCTTTAAATCTACTCCTCCCCTTGTTACAACAGCCGATTCAAAAGAACCCAGCCTAGCAAAGTCTATTTTGAAATCTTTTATATATGTTACTATAGCCTTTCTATCTTCTTTTGTAAGTTCACTTACATTTTTATTAAAGTCAATTTTTCCCAATCTTAAAATCTCTTCTAAAAAGGAAGAGTTAATAAGGGATCTAAGAGCATTTCCTAGAGTCTTTTTTGTATTATCTCCTATCATGTCTAAGATATGCTTTTCTAATTCATTATAAGTTAGGTCTGGTAAAAAATCTATAGAAAATTTCACTATATTTTTCCCTAATATGAATGAACTAGCCTTGAGTGCTGCTGGTCCAGTTAGGAAATTTCCATTTATCAATAAATCTCCACTAACACTTATGTTTTCATCTTTTGTTTTTATATTCAAACTCACATTCTTGAAGGACTGTGCCTTTAAAGATAATTTATTATTTATAAAAATGGGCACAAGTACCGCCCTTGGATAAATAATTTTATGTCCTAATTTACATGCCAATAAGTAACCATTTCCGTCAGAACCTGTCTTTGGATAAGACTTGCCACCTGTTGCAATTATTAAATAGTCAAAAGTATAGGTCTTATCATTCTGATCAGTAAGATAAAAAACTTCATCCTTATAAATTTTTTTGATCTTTGTATTAGTTTTTAAGTCAATTGATTTTTCTTTAATTTTATTTTCAAAAAAACTAACAATATCAATTGCCTTTTCGCTTTTTGGAAAAACTCTGCCATCTTCTTCTATAATTGTCTCCAAACCATTTTTATTTAGGAAATCTATTAAGGCATAATTATCAAAATTTGTAAAAGCCGAGTAAATAAATTTTTTATTAGTTACTACATTTTCTAAAAAATCTTCAAAATATGCAGAATTTGTAATGTTACACCTTCCGCCACCAGTCATTAAGAGTTTCTTTCCTGCTTTATCATTAGCCTCGAATATGGTTACGTGATTATTTTTATTTTTTGCACATATTGCTGCCATAAGGCCTGCAGGCCCTCCGCCAATTATTCCGATTCTTTTCATATTTATCCCACAAAAAAAGATAGTCTCCTATCTTCTAATTTCTTCTACAAATTTTAATTCTTCATCATTAAAATATCTGTACTCTTTTTCCTTAAGGTCAGAAAGTTTAATTTTACCAATCCTAATTCTCTTTAAATTAATTACATTAGCATTAAAAACCTTAAACATCCTTCTGATCTGCCTATTATAGCCTTGATGAATTATTACCCTGTATGTATTGTCCCCCAAGTATTCTAGTTTAGCATCTGAGGTTTTTTCCCCATTTCCAATATCTAATCCCTTTTCAAATCTTTTTTCTTGATCTTTTATTAATTTCTTGTCAATTTTAACAGTATATTCCTTATCAAGTTTAAATTTAGGGTGGATTAGGTTGTTGGTAAAATCTCCATCATTAGTTATTATCAACAGGCCTTCACTATCCTTATCTAGCCTTCCAGCAGCAAAAAATCTCTCATCAATATCTATAAGATCATTTAGGTCTTTTTCATTATATGGATCAAAGTTCGATGTGATAAAGCCAACAGGCTTATATAATTTTATATAAAACTTTTTTTCTATTTCTAAAAGTTTCCCACTAACTTCTACCCTATCTCCGTCATTAACTTTAATACCTGGCTCAATAATAACTTGTCCATTAATTTTAACCTTGCCGGCAATAATAAGCTCATCAGCCTTGCGTCTTGAAGTGTATCCTGAATTGGCTATATATTTGTTAATCCTCATTATTATCAATCCTTATCTCAGGTAAGTCTTTAAGAGAATTTAGGTTGAAATATTTTAAAAACTCAGAAGTTGTACCATAAATAATAGGTTTACCAATCTTATCTAGTCTTCCTTTTTCTGTAATTAGTTTTTTATCTATAAGAGAATCTATTGTTGATTGGGAATTAACCCCCCTAATCTTATCAATTTCTACTCTTGTGATTGGCTGTTTGTAGGCAATTATCGATAGGGTCTCAAGAGTTGAATTTGTTAATTTTTTTTCTGATTTTGAAAGAAGTGACTCAAAATACTTATCACTTGCCTTTCTGGTTGTAAACTGATATAAACCGTTGAAATTTCTTATAATAAGGCCGCTATCTAAGTCTTCTCTCTCTTTTATCATTTCTTCAAGGCTTTTTTTAATATCAACCTTAGAATAATCATATAAAATTTTACTTATTTCGTCTATACTTATAGGCTCTGCCCATACATATAGGACCTCTTCTATAAGGCCCTTTAAGTAAATATCAGTCATTTAACCCTCTTAACAATTTTAAATGAATTTATCTCTGTTTGCTTTATATATATTTCATTTAACTTTACCATCTCTAATAAGGCCAAAAAGGTTGCAATACATTCTGCTTTAGAGTTTATCCTCCTAGTAATATCTACAAGATTTAGCTCCTTTGAAAAGTTTAAAGTTTTCCTAAGACTCATTAAGTAGGTATTAACATCAGGTATTTTTACCTGTTCAAAAATCTTTTCTTCACTCTGTTTTTCTTTTTCTAGCCTTTTTATCAATTTAGAAAATTCTTGTGATAATATATCCACATCTTGAGAAATTACTAAAGTTTCACTTTGAAATGCTGAAAGGTCTTCTTGATATTTCGAGTGAATCTTTCTAGCTTCTTCTTCTAAGGTTTTAAAATCGTCTTGGACTGACTTTATTTTTTTATATTCTATAAGATAAGATAAGAAGTCTTCTTCAAGATTTTCATTTTCTGCCTTAGGCAAAAGTTTATTAGCCTTAATTGTCAAAAGTATCGATGAAGTATATATAAATTCAGATAACATTGATATATCAATATCCATCTTAGCCATTTCTTCTAAAAATGGGTTTGTTATCTCTTCTATTTTTACATCGTAAATATCTATTTTTTCCCTGTCGATTAACTTTAAAAGTAAATCAAAAGGACCTTCAAAATCTTCAAGCTTAATATTAAGCTTCATTTATTCTTCTTAGAGCATAAAAAATAGCAATAATTGATTTAGCATCAGTAATCTCACCATTTTCTACCATTTGATATAAATCAGTAACTAGATAAGACTTACTTGTTAGATTTTCATCCTCATCTAAGTCTAGGGATGATTCCACCAAATCTTCTGCTACAAAAAATGACAATTTATCATTGGTAAATCCAGGAGAAGCGTGCATATCAAATAAATAGGTCACCTTTTCTGGGAAATATCCAACTTCTTCTTGAAGTTCTCTTTTAGCTGTTTCAATTGGTAACTCACCAGGATCAACAAGACCTGCTGGGATTTCTAAAGTTACCTTGTCAATCGCCTTCCTATATTGACTAACCATCCATATCTTATCAGGTCCGTCAAAGGCTATAATTCCTACTCCCTTTTGATGGTCAACAATCTCCCTTTTTGAATATCTCTTATTCTCAAGTTCTACAGTTTCTACCCTTAATTTAAGTATCTTTCCATCGTAAATAGTATCAGACTTTATTGTCTTCTCATAAAACTTTTGTTCATTCATTTCTTAGATCCTCCGCCATTTCTAAAATCTCTCTGGCTGATTTAATAGTAGTTTCTGTTATATCTACCCCACCAATTAGCCTGGCTATTTCAAGGGTTCTCTCGTCTTCTTTTATATTTTTTGAACTAGATATAGTAAAGTTGCCGCAATCTTCCTTGCTAATTAAAATATGATTATTTGCAAGTGATGCTATTTGTGGTAAGTGGCTTATAGCTATAACCTGTCTTTTCTTTGATAAATCTAGGATCTTTTCTCCAACGATTTGAGCAGTCCTACCACTTATACCTGTATCTATTTCATCAAATATCATTGTATCTATATCATCAAAACTTGCAAAAACTTCCTTGAAGGCAAGCATAATTCTTGAAATTTCTCCGCCTGAGGCCGTCTTGGTAAGAGATGTTAAATTTTCTCCCTTATTTGTTCTAATTAAAAAGTCAATATCATCAAAGCCAAGCTTATCGATACTATCTTTCTTTTTAAGGTCGACTTTAAATTTACCATTTTTTATATTTAATTCCACTATTTCTTTATTAAGAGATTTTTCAAGGCTTTCTATCTTCTTAAGTCTAATGTCATGAATTTCTTCGGAGTTTTCGACCATTTTTTCATCAACATTGGCTAAAATACTAGTTAAGTTGTTCCTTAGATCATCAATTTGGTCTAATTCTTCTAGCCTTTCTTTCATTGATTCATAATATTCTTTAATATCTTCAATATTATTTCCATATTTCCTCTTAAGGTCAAATAGTTTTTTATTTAGTTCTTCCAAAGTCTCTAATTTTTCTGGATCAGTCGATAAAAAATCTACATAAGAATCAGCTTCTGAATAAATATCATCAAGTTCATCTGATAAAGAAACTAGCCTATTATAAAGTTCAGACGACTTGTGATCTATTTCTATGAAATCTCCAATATTTGAAGATGCTTCACTTAATAGACTGCTTATAGATGGCTTGTCATAATCATTTGAGTCAATAAGTTCAAGTGTCTTATAAAAGCCTTCCTTTAAACTAGTTATATTTGTAAGCCTCTTATATTCATGCTCTATCTCTTCTTCATCTATATTAAAAAGATCTATACTATCAATCTCATCAATCTGATATTTTATAAGATCTCTTTCTCTTGTCAATTCTTCATTAGTAAGATCAAAATCTTTGAAACGTCTAAGATAATCATTTTTTTCCTTATATAGGTCGGACAAATTCTTTCTTAGTTCTCTAGTTCTTTGATCATTTTGATAAGAATCAATAAGGTCAATGTAATTAGCTTTATTCATATAGATATTAGAATCGCCCTGCTTATAAATATCTATAAGATCATCACTTATTTCTTTAAGAATATTAATATTTGATAGTCTGCCATTAATCCTTATACTTGATGAATTTTTACCAATATTTCTGGTTATTATTAGCTTATCATCATCAAAGCTTATGCCAAGGTTTACAAATTTATTGATTAAAGAGTCTTTTAATATAAAAACGGCTTCTATAATTGTCTGATCTTTGAAATTTCCTATAGTATCCTTACTGGCTCTTTTGCCTAAAAGTAGGTTTATTGCCTCGAGTATTATGGACTTGCCAGACCCTGTCTCGCCAGTTAACACATTAAATTTATCTTCAAAAAAAATATGGTCTTTTTTTATTATGATAAAATTATCTATGTAAAGCTCAGCAAGCATTATTTGATAAGATTCCTAATTTCTTCTACAAGGGCATCAATTGATTCAAAGTCTTTTGGAGTGATAAATATTGTATCAATTCCTGTAACCATACCACCAATATTTTCCAATTTCTCATTTGTTATATATTGACCACAAACAGTTGCACAATAAGAAATTGTTTTAATTACAATCATCTGGGCTGATTTTTCTACTGAAAGCACTGCTTCCTTAAAAATCTTCTCAATTCTTTCTGTAAGTGTATCGTATACAGCATCTACTACAGTATATTTATATTCATAATCATCACTTTGAACCTTTGATATCCTAAGCTCCTTAATATCTCTAGAAATAGTTGCTTGTGTAGCGTTTACTCCTTGAGATTTTAACATATCAGAAAGTTGGCTTTGGGTTCTGACGTCATTATTCTGAATAATATCTAATATTAATCTTTGTCTAGTATATTTTTTCATAATTTCCCCTAATAACTTCGACTTGACAGGTAGTCAATTAAAAATGATAATACTTCATTATTTTGAAAATCTTTTATTGAATCTTTTGCTCTATCATTAACTTTTTCCAAAAGCACTATTGCTTCGTCTTTTGACATAACATTTATGATGTTTAATTCATCTTCATATGTATCTTCTAATAAATCATCCTGAATTTGAAAGGCAAGACCTAAGTTTTCTGCAAAATTTTCTATTTTTCCTATAGTTTCCTCATCTACCCCAGATACAATACCTGCAGGAACACAAGCCGCTTTAAATAAATCCGATGTTTTTTTCTTATACACATCTAAAAGATAATCTAAATCATAGGACGCGCCCCTTCTTAAATCTATGACCTGGCCTCCTATCATTCCAAACCTAGACGCTCTTTGAAGCATATACGAACCTGCCTTAATGAATGAAGCATTGGATTTTGCTAAATCAAATAATATTATAGCAGCTTCATTTAAAAGTGCATCGCCTGTGAGAATTCCTATATCTTCACCATATTTTTTGTGAACACTAGGCTGCCCCCTCCTAAAATCATCATTATCCATTGCTGGAAGATCGTCGTGAACAAGAGAATAGGCATGAATAAATTCTAAGGCTAGGGCAAGTTTATAGTCATCTTCATCTGTAATTTGTGAAAACATTTTCTTGGTTTCTAGATACAGAAAAGCCCTTATCCTCTTTCCACCATCTGTTGCATAGGCCATGGCCTCTTCTAAGATATTGTCTGGACTAAAATAAGATTTAGCTTCCTTATCTATTATATCCTTATCTTCATTAAAAATTTTCAAAAACTTTTCTTTATTCATCATTACTTATAACTTCCACCTTAGCCCTATAATCCACAAGCTTTTCTTCAAGTTCCCTATACATTTTCTTGGCTTGGTCATAGAGCTTAATTGATTCATCTAGATTGTCCCTATTATTTTCAATTTTATCTAAAATTTCTTCTATTTTTTTATATTGGTCTTCAAAAGATTTATCCATCAATTATCCTCGCCTTTAATTTTCCGTCACTGAATACTAGGTCAAACCCATCGCCTATCTTTAAACTGTGAGCAGAATAGATATTTGTACCATCAAAATTTATTTCAATTTGATTCTTTCTCATATCTATAAGCTTTGTTAAGTAGTCAAATTTATGAGTTAGGTTGTTTAGTTTAGTTCCGTTATAGGTTAATAAGCTTTCCATAGCCATGTCAAGATTTTTGTTTATAGACCTTAGATCTTTAAGCCTATCATCAATAAGTTTTCTTGGTGATGAATTTTCTAACTTTGATTCTAGAATCTTAAGGCTCAAACTCCTCATATCCAGAGTCGATTGTATCTTTGACCTTGCTCTTACAAATTTTTCTTTTAAAAATTTTTCATAGTCTATGTAGTCAGCTATAAGGTAAGACCCTGCTTCTGTAGGAGTTTGTAGACTCAAATCACTCGTATAATCTATTAATGTTGTATCAATATTATGTCCTATAGCAGAAATAATAGGAGTTTTTGCATCATGGACTGCTTCTATTATTTTTCTTTGGTTGAAGCTTGAAAGGTCTTCATTAGACCCTCCGCCTCTGGTGATAACAATTACATCGAGGCCTAGTTTATCAAGCCTATTTATTGCTTTAGCTACCAAATCCTCAGCTTGGTCACCTTGAACTTTGACTGGATCTAAATAGATATGTATGTCATTTGCCCTGCTATTAATCATAGCTAGAAAGTCCACTATAGCTGCCCCATCTTTTGATGTAATAAGACCCACTTTTTTAACTAATTTTGGGATTGACTTTTTGTTTTTACTGTCAAAATAGCCCTTAGCTTTAAATTCCTCTTGCATTTTAAGAAATTCTTTAAATTCTTTTGATAAACCAACATCCTCTATCTCAGATGCTACTATAATTAGTCTTGATGAGTAATTATTGAAAGATAAGTTTCCCCTGATAATTACTTCCTTACCAGGGCTAAAATTAAAACTTATATTCTTATCTTCATAATAATAGATTACAGCATCAATGATGTCAGTTCCTTCCTTCAAGGAAAAATAAAGGTGGTAGTTATTAAACCTCACATTGCAAAGCTCACCGATCAAATTAATTCTCTGAAAAATTGGATCATGTTTGATATTTGATTTTACATACTCATTAAATTGCTTTACACTTAAGGGTTTTCTCATTTATTTTCATTTCTTACGATATTGCCTAAAATTAGGTTAACTACCTTATAGTCATCTTCAGCAGAAAACTTCTTAGCTAGGTTAACTGCCTCATTAATAGAAACTGATACTGGTATATCTAAAAAATAGATTTCATTTATAGATAAGTAAATAATAGACTTAACCACTCTACTTAGTTTTGGCATACCTTTAGGAAGATTTGTCTGCAAAATTTTATCAATTTCTCCAAAATTATTCTTGTATGATTTGATAGAATCGACAATAAAAGTTTCATCCCCACTAAGGTCGTGGTTTGCTAATATTTCTACATCATCTTCAATTTTATTAATTGTGTCTTGAAAAATGAGTTTAAAAACCCATTCTCTTTGGTCAGTTCTCTTCATTAGATTTCTAATTTACTAATATTAACGTTAATTTTGCTAACGATAAGACCTGTCATGGTCTCAACTACATTTTTGACATTTTCTTGGATTTTTTTAACTGTTTTTCTTACATTGACATTCTTATCTAATGAAAGGTCAAGATCAATAACAAGATTTCCACTAACATTTCTAATTGATGTTTTTGTTGTTTTCGCTTGGAGTGAATGAATAAATCCTTCATCAGAATTTTCTTCATAAACTCCATAAACATCATTGGCTGCTTGGATAGCTATTTGATCTAAAACCTCATCAGCTATTTTTACTGAACCATCTTTGAAAGTATTTGACATTAATATCTCCTAAGCTCTTGATAGATATTCGCCGCTTCTTGTATCTATTTTAATTACATCGCCTTCATTTACGAAAATTGGAACATTTATTACTGCTCCAGTTTCAACTGTAGCTGGTTTTGTTACGTTAGTTGCTGTATCGCCTTTAACACCAGGTTCTGTCTTTACTACCTTTAATTCTACAAAGTTTTGTGGATCAATTGAGAATGGCTTGCCTTGGTAGAACTTAATTAAAACTGTATCATTTTCTCTAACGTAGATAATTGCATCCTTAACATTGTCTTCTTCAATTCCTATTTGTTCGAAACTTTCTGGGTCCATAAAGTAATATAATTGACCATCATTGTATAAATATTGCATTTCTTTTGTAGAGATAATAGCATTCTCAAATTTTTCATTTGGGTTAAAGGTTACGTCTTTTGCACCACCATTCATTACAGATCTAATTTTTGCTCTAACAAAGGCAGCTCCCTTACCTGGTTTAACGTGTTGGAAATCTACTACTTGATATACATCGTTGTCGTAAACGAATGTTACACCTTTTCTTAAATCATTTGCTGAAATCATAATTCCTCCTAGTTGATATTTCTTTAATTATTATACCATAATCACCCCTTAATTGAAAATTTTATTCATAAATATCAAACAAATTCCATCAATAAATATCTCCTAGTGATAAGTATCTGAAAAGTTAGTATAGTAAGATAAATAAAGGAGTTCGTATGAAAACTTTAGGAATAATTTCAGAATTTAACCCCTTTCATAATGGGCATAAATATTTATTAGATAAGGCAAAAAAAGAATTAAAAACTGACCTTGCTGTCTCTATAATGAGCGGTGACTTTGTTCAAAGAGGTGAGGCTGCTATTATGGATAAATTTTCTAGAGCTAGGGTCGCTATCAATTGTGGCTTTGACCTAGTAATTGAAATGCCAAGCTTTATAACTCTTCAATCCGCAGAATTTTTTGCTAAAAAATCAGTAAATATTTTAAATAAAGTGGATATTGATTATTTGGTCTTTGGTATCGAAAACATAAATACAGATGATTTTTTAAAAGCTTGTAAAGTAATAATTGAAAACGAAAAGAATATTGACTCTAAAATTAAATCACTAATTGCTAGTGGTCTTTCCTATCCAAAATCTCATAATAAGGCACTTCTAGATTTTGTTAGTAGTGATTTTTTATCATCTAACAATATCTTGGCCCTTGAATACATGAGAGCCCTTTATAAAATAAATTCAAAAATCAAGCCCTATCCAATTAAGAGAATCAAAACAAAAAACAAAGATCAAGGTATAAATGACAAAAATTTTGCATCTTCAACTGCTATTAGAAATAATTTAGGTCTAGATATTAAAAATCTGATACCAAATGAATCGTATAGTGAACTTTCAAATTTTATGAATGAGTATAAATATTTTGATTATGATTATATTTACAAGATTTTTAAATATAAAATTCTTATAGAAAAATCTGATATGAGCAATATTTTAGGTTATGAAGATGGCCTTGATAATTACTTAACTAAGATAGCTATAATCAAGGATTCATATAAAGATTTCCTAGGTCAGGCCACATCACTAAGATATACAAAATCTAGAATTAAAAGACTTGTTTTAAATTATATTCTATCTTATACTGTTGATTTAAATGATTATGACATATCCTTTATTAATATTCTTGCCTATAACAAAAAGGCAGCAGAAAATTTTAAAAATCTAAGTAAAAACTTAAACATTGTTATTAATAAAAGCGACTTGAAAAATTTAAGCAAGTCAGATTTGCTAATTTACAATAAAATAATCAGAGCATCAAACCTCTATAGCCTAGGAATAGCAAGAGAAATCGACTATGATTTTAGACACAATAATAGACCTATCTAATGATAGGTCTAATTTTCATTTGTTTTCTAGAATTTTGTTTTTGTTTTGTTCAAGTTGTTGTGCAAGTTTGCTAAAGTTTGCTGCAGAACCTGTAAATAGTCTATCAACATAGTCATAAGATTGTTGTCTTATTTTCTTAGCTTCAGCTGCTGCTTCTTGAAGAATTCTGTCAGCTTCATTTCTTGCTTGTATGGTTAGTTCATGTTCACTTACCATTTTTTGGTATTGGCTCTTAGCTTGTTCCTTAAAGTTTTTGATTTCACCTTCTGCTTGGCTAAGTCTATTATCAGCTTCTGCAGATGCCTCAGATAAAATCCTATCTTTTTCGTCAGTAACCCATTGAGCTTGCTTGATTTCTTCTGGAAGAGAGTCTTTCATCTCGTTTAAGATTTCATAAATCTCATCTGGATCTACTGCTATTTTTTTTGAAAAAGGTACAGAGCTTGCCTCATCCATTATATCTTCCATCTCAAGAATAAGATCAGTAATTTTGTTTGCCATTTTTCCTCCTAATAATTAAATTTCTCTTTAATTTTCTTTTCAACACTCGGACTTACAAAGGCTGATACATCGCCTTTAAAAGCAGCTATCTCTCTAACACCACTAGAGCTAACGAATGAATATGAAGGGTTGCTTAAAAGAAAGATTGTTTCAAGCCCTTCATATAAAGTCGAATTGACCCTTGCAATATTTTTTTCATATTCATAATCTGTCACTCCCCTAAGGCCTCTAGCTACAAGCTTTACATCTATGCTTTTAGCAAAGTTTACTAAAAGACCATCGAAAGAATGAATTGAAATATTAGGTAAATTTTCTTCTTTAATTGCCTCTTCTATTATGCCTTTTCTCTCATCGACACTAAATAAAGAGTTTTTATTTTCGTTATATAATATAGCAACAATCACTTCATCAAACATTTTGCTTAGTCTTTTGATAATGTCCATATGGCCCTCAGTAAGGGGATCGAAGCTACCTGGGTAAATTATTTTCATTTTGTATAAAATTTTATAAATTTCCTTCCATAGGATTTATCTTTTAAAACATGCAAACCATATTTTTCAGAAAAATCCATGTCCATACTAGATTCAGTAATAACTATACCTTCTTCATTCAATAAGTCATATTCTTTGATATAAAACAAGGATTTATCGATGAAATCAGTTTCATATGGTGGATCAAGAAAAATATAATCAAATTTAAAATTTTTATCTCCGAAATCTTTTAAACACCTAATAAAATCATTTTTGTATGTAAAAACATCCGAAGAATTTATCTTATCTAAATTTTGTTTGAGGATAGAAAAATTAGAATAATTTTTCTCGTTAAAATATACTTCCTTAGCTCCTCTAGACAAAAATTCTATACCCATTTGACCTGTACCTGCAAATAGGTCTAAGGCCTTGAAATCAGGCTTAAAAGGATAAAGCATATCAAAAATCGCTTCCTTTACCTTATTATCAGTAGGTCTTGATGTTTTTGATTTAGGGCTTAATAGATTGTATCCCTTGTACTTTCCTGCTACTACTTTCATTAGTTTAAAATAATATCCTTATCTTCATCAAAATAATCTTTTATATATTCTAGATTTACACCTTCAAAAGAATTTTCTTTCAAATAATCAAAAATCTCAAAGGTCTTATCAGTCTCTTCTTCGGTCATTTTTAAGTATTCTATCTCAGAAAGATTTTTACCATGCTGGATAAGGGATAAAATTTTGCCCCCACCTCTTAATTCATAATCTTTTTGAGAAATAACAAAACCGTCATTGGAATCAACCAAAATATTTAGCTTACTGTTTGGATTTGTATCCTTACTTATAAGATAACAATAAGATTCATATGATCCTCTACCAACCCTACCTCTAAGTTGGTGGAGCTGGGATAAGCCAAAATTATTTGAGTTGTAAATAACCATGGTGTTTGCATTTGCTACATCGATTCCGACTTCTATTACAGTTGTGGAAACAATAATATCTATTTCATGATTATTAAACTTAGCTAAAATATCTTCTTTTATGCTAGGCTTTAATTTACCATGGAGTTTTTCTACCCTGTAGGGTTTGAAAATTTTCTTATATTTTTTATAAAGGTTTTCTACAGAATTTGTATCTTCTGCATCAATATTTGTTGTTACTACGTAGACTTGCCTACCTTCTTCAAGGCTATCTTTTATGTTTTCAAAGACAATTTCTTGATGGTCTTCATTTATAATACTAGTAAAAACTTCTGCCCTTCCTTTTGGAAGTTCGTTTATTATACTTAAATCAAGCATCTTATTGATTCTAAGACTTAAGGTTCTTGGGATTGGAGTAGCAGTCATTGTGAGATAATTTGTATTTATACCTTTTCTGGCAAGTTCTTGCCTTTGCCTAACTCCAAACCTGTGTTGTTCATCATTTACAACTAGTCTTAGGTTTTTAAAATCAACATCGTCTTCAATTAAAGCGTGAGTCCCTACCACCATGTCTATAGACCCGTCTTTAAGTCGTCTTTTTATTTCATCTTTTTCCTTTGTGGAACCAGTTAAAAGAGCAAGCTCTACACCAAAACTATCCATAAAATCCTTATATTTTTCAAATTGTTGGATTGCAAGGACTTCTGTAGGTACCATCATGGCTGACTGATAGGAATTTTTTGCAAAAACAAGCATTACAAGCATAGCAACAATAGTCTTTCCTGAACCAACGTCACCTATTAAAAGCCTATTCATTGAAATTTCTTTACCAGAATCTTCTAATATCTCTTTTAGAGATCTTAATTGGGACCTAGTTAAAGAAAAATCGAGTTTCGATAAAATTTCATCCAAATTATAAGTTAAACTTATCCCTTGCTTTGTTCTTTGTAGCTTTCCTACATAGTCTAAGAAAATTAATTCCTTTAACAAATCTCCAATTTTTATATTAGATTTAGCCTTTAATAAGGTATCAATATCTTTAGGGAAATGGACTTCATTTAAAGCTTCATCCCTATCCAAAAGGTTGAACTTTTCTTTTATTCCTTTAGATAAAATTTCTTCCCTTGGTTCAAAATTTTTTAGAGCTTCTTTTATAAAAGAATTTAAATTTTTCTGACTTAGGCCAGATGTAAGTGGGTAGATAGAATAGATCCCACCTATCTCTTCACCATCCAAGTCTTCAAATAACGGATTTACAGCTTCGTAAAACCCGTCTTTATAAGTGACTTTTGTATAAAATTTATAGGTCGTATTTAATTTTATTTTCCTAATTGAAAACCTATCATTAAACCAAACGACCCTAATTTTCTTAAAATCACCTTCTGCAAAATACATATAAGAAATTGTCATATTCTTAAGTCTTTTGACATAGGGTTTAGAAATTGCCTTCCATTCAAAATAGTAAGACCTTGTTGGACTAGCCTTTAAAACGCTTGACTTAAGCCTCCTATCCTCGTATTCTCTCGGATAGTAGGAATATAGGTCACTTATTGTATAGATATCAAGTCTAGCAAGGGCCTGAGCCTTTTTAGGTCCAATTCCCTTTAAACTTGTTACTTCTCTACTCAAGGGTAGCTTGGTAGTAATAAACTGGCTGACCACCATAAACTAATTCGACATCTATATCCTTATAATCTTTTGAAAGCTTCTTAACTAGGTCTTTAGCCTTTCTCTTGTCAGCTTCCTCACCATAATATAGGGTTATTAAAGATATGTCGTCGTCTTTGTCTATAGCAATTTTGATTGCTTCTCTTGTGGTTTCTTCAATATTAGATTTAGTCGCAACAATATTGCCATCTAGGATTCCTATATAGTCATCCTTTTTAATTTCAATATTATTTACACTTGTATCTCTAATAGAAATAGAAACTTCTACAGTATGCATATCAGCAATTGCATCAGCCATATTTTCAATGTTTTCTTCTATATCATTATCTTCGTCAAACTCAAGCATAGCTGTGAAGGTCTCAGGTATTGATCTTGTTCCTAAAACCATTGCATTTTTATCAGTCAATTCACAAGCTTGTTTTGATGACATAATAATATTCTTATTATTTGGGAAAATAATTATATTTTCAGCAGCAATTTCTTCGATATTTTTATAAATATCTTCTGTAGATGGGTTCATGGTTTGACCACCAGAAATAATCTTATCTATATTCATAGATCTTAATATCTCATCAAAACCCTCGCCTCTTGAAACTGCAATGAATCCGTATTTTTTCAAATTTTCTTCTTTTGACTCATTAACTTCTACATGCGGATCTGTATTTTCAACTTCAAGCTTAACTAGAAGTCCATCAACTAAAATCTTTGATATTATTTGTTGTGGATATTCAGAACGAGCTTCAGCCTTTAGATGACCATCCTTATACTCATAATCAAAACTAGTTGATATAGAGTCAATAGCATCGCTTATATTTTCAAATTCATCTTCTTTGATAACAAGTTCGAATTTAATTATATAAGATCCTTCTTCAACGCTTGCTTGAGATGAAAGGTCAATATCCCTATCAATATCTCCATTAAGGGCATTGAGAGCTCCTCTTAGAAGGAAGATTAAACCTTGCCCACCTGAGTCAACTACTCCAGCCTCTTTAAGAACGGGAAGTTGTTTTGGTGTATTATCAAGAGCTATCTGACCTTCGGTAATAATTTCAACTAGATAATCATCTAGGTCCTTGGAGTCATCAAAAGCTTCTTCAGCCTTTTCAGCCATTTTTCTTGCAACAGTTAGAATAGTACCTTCTGTTGGTTGCATAACAGCCCTATAAGCAGTTTTAGCTGCATTTTTAAATATATCTTTTACTTCCTCAGCGCCGATTTCATCCTTACCTTTAAGAGTTTTTGACATTCCCCTTACAAGCTGGGATAGGATAACTCCAGAGTTTCCTCTAGCGCCCATAAGAGTACCTTGACTTAAAGCTTTAGCAATTTCTTCAACACTTAATCCGCTGGTTTGGTTTACCTTATCTACACCAGATTTCATGGTCATATTCATGTTTGTACCAGTATCCCCATCAGGAACTGGGAATACATTTAATTCGTCCACAAAAGACTTATTCTCTTCTAAATATTTATAAGCTCCAATGACCATTTGTTGGAGCATACATGCATCAATAACTTTCATACTTCTCCTATCTATTGATTCCTTGAACATAGATATTTACTTCTGCAACATTAACATTCAAAGATTTTTCAATATTATATTTAACATTTTCGATTATATTTTGACATACCACAGGTATTCTTATTCCATATTCTAAGAATAGTGAAATGTAAATAGCAACTGTACCATTATCTCTTCTTATAACCTCAACGCCTCTTTGCATGTTATTGACTCCAAGAAGCTTATATATCCCATCTTTAGCAGATCTAGATGCAAGGCCTACAACTCCATAAGATTGCATAACGCTTGCTACAGCTATATTTGCTATAACAGAATCATCGATTGTTACTTTTCCTAAATTATTTACATATCTGATCGTCATAATACCTCCAATGTGTATTAACAGTATATATCCATTTTGTTTTATTATACCATAAATTTGCCAAGCTGATAAATTATTGACACTTATATGGTACTTGTTATCATTATATAAGAATTAATTAGGTAAATTATGTATTTTTTTGCAAAGAAAAAACCGCCACTAATTGGCGATTCTTTCTTGCTTATAATATTTATTTGTTAGCTAGTTTTTTGTAAGCTTCATATCTTTCCTTAGCAGCTTTTTCAGCTTCTTGGTAAAGCTCGTCAGCTGTTTCTGGGAATGATCTCTTAAGTGATGAGTATCTTACTTCACCTTGAATAAATTCTTGGAATGATCCGCTTGGTTCTCTAGAGTCAAGTTGGAATGGATTTTTGCCCTCGTCAGCAAGTCTTGGGTCAAATCTCCATAAGTGCCAGTAACCAGCTTCTACAGCTTGTTTTTCTCTAAATTGTGATTTACCCATACCAATTCTGATACCGTGGTTAATACATGGAGCGTAAGCAATTATGATGGATGGACCATCATAGCTTTCAGCTTCTTTAATAGCTTTTAGAGTTTGGTTTTGGTTAGCACCCATAGCAACTTGTGCAACGTAGATATATCCATAAGAAGTCATCATTAGACCAAGGTCTTTCTTTCTAACTTTTTTACCAGATGCAGCGAATTGTGCTACTGCTGATAGTGGTGTAGCTTTAGAAGATTGTCCACCTGTGTTAGAGTAAACTTCTGTATCGAATACGAAGATATTGATGTTTTCACCACTTGCTAGTACATGGTCAACACCACCAAATCCGATATCGTAGCTCCATCCGTCACCACCAAAGATCCATACAGATTTTTTGATCATGTAGTCTTTTAGTTTAAGGATGTTGTTTAGATATTTCTTAGCTTCTTCGCCTTCTACTTCTTCTTTAACATTTAGGATAGCTGCTGTAGCTTCTTTAGAAGCTTTTACATCATCTTTTCCTTCTAACCATGCTTTGAATGGTTCGTTATATTGAGAATCAAGACCTAGTTCAAGGAACTTAGCCATGTTATCTTCTAGTAAGTGAGTATTTGCTTCAGCTGCAAGTTTCATACCATATCCGTATTCAGCAGCATCTTCAAATAGTGAGTTACCCCAAGCTGGACCCTTACCTGTTGCAAGGTTCTTTGTATATGACATAGCTGGTGCAGAAGCTCCCCAGATTGATGAACATCCTGTAGCGTTAGCTATATACATTCTATCACCAAATAATTGAGTGATTAATTTAGCGTATGGAGTTTCACCACAACCTGCACATGCACCTGAGAATTCGAATAATGGTTGTTTGAATTGGCTTCCCTTAAGAGTCATGTCATCCATAACATCTTCTTTGTAACCAACTACTTCGTGAGCATATGTCCAGTTGTCTTTTTCTTTTTCTACTTCTTCTTCGAAAGGTTTCATTAGAAGAGCTTTCTTTGGAGCTGGACATACGTCAGCACAGTTACCACAACCTGTACAGTCTAGTGGAGAAACTTGGATTCTGAAGTCATATCCATCCATGCCCTTACCAATAGCTTTTTTAGTTTCAAAGCCGGCAGGTGCATTAGCTTTTTCATCTTCTGTTACTAAGAATGGTCTAATTACTGCGTGTGGACAAACGTATGAACATTGATTACATTGGATACAATTGTCTATTTGCCATTCTGGAACGTTAAGAGCTATACCTCTCTTTTCGTAAGCAGTTGTACCTGATTCAAATTCACCGTTTTCAATACCTTCAAAAGCAGAAACTGGAATGTCATCTTCTTTTTGTTCAAGCATTGGTTTAACGATGTTTTTGATGAATTCTGGAAGTTCTCTTTCTTCTTTAACTTCATCAACAGCGTCTTTCCACTCAGCTGGTACTTCTACCTTGATTGGAGCTTCAAGACCTTGGTCTACTGCGTTGTAGTTCATATTTACAATATCTTCACCCTTGTGACCATAAGATTTAACTATTGATTCTTTAAGGAATCTAACAGCGTCTTCTACTGGTATAACTTTTGTTAGGTTGAAGAATGCAGATTGCATGATCATGTTTGTTCTTCCACCAAGACCGATGTTTTGAGCGATATGGCTTGCGTCTAGGATGTAGAAGTCGATGTTCTTTTCAGCAAGAACTCTCTTCATCTTAGCTGGAAGATGGTTTTCAAGATCTTCAACTGACCAAACAGTGTTTAGTAAGAAAGTACCACCTTCTTTAATACCTGCTAGTAGGTCATATTGGTTAACGTAAGCTTGTTTTGAACATGAAATAAAGTCAGCTTCGTCTAATAGGTATGTTGAAAGAATTGGTTCTTTACCAAATCTTAAGTGAGATACTGTTAGACCACCTGATTTTTTAGAGTCATAGTCAAAGTAACCTTGAGCATACATGTCTGTATTGTCACCGATGATCTTGATAGCTTGTTTGTTAGCACCTACAGTACCATCAGAACCGAATCCCCAGAATTTACATCTGCTTGTGCCTTCATGTCTAACTTTGAAGTCATCTCTTGGAAGAGATTTGTTAGTAACATCATCTGTGATTGATAATGTGAAGTCATGTTTTGGTTGGTCTTGGTCAAGGTTGTCAAATACTGCTTTAACGTCTGCTGGAATTGTATCTTTTGATGAAAGACCGTAGATACCGCCAATGATTAGTGGTCTTACTTCTTCATCATAATAGCATGCTTTAACGTCTAGGTAAAGTGGGCTTCCAACAGCACCTTTTTCTTTTGTTCTGTCAAGAACAGCGATTTTCTTAACTGAAGCAGGTATTGCTTTTAGCAAGTGTTCTTTAGAGAATGGTCTGTAAAGGTGAACTTCTACCATACCAACTTTTCTGCCTTCTTTTAGAAGAACGTCGATAGTTTCTCTTGCTGTTTGACATACAGAACCCATAGCAACGATGATATTTTCAGCATCATCAGCACCATAGTAATTGAATAAACCGTAGTTTGTATCAATAAGTTCATTGATTTTGTTCATATAGTTTTCAACTATACCAACTATATCTGTATAAGCGTGGTTGCTTGCTTCTGTTCTTTGGAAGAAGATATTCTTTTCAGCTGTACCCATGTGTTTTGGTCTTTCTGGGTTAAGTGAATGGTTTTTGAATTCTTCTACTGCTTCGTAGTCAAGTAGTGGAGCTAGGTCTTTGTAGTCCCATACTGCTACTTTTTGAATTTCGTGACTTGTTCTAAATCCGTCAAAGAAGTTGATAAATGGTAGTCTACCTTCTATAGCTGATAAGTGAGCTACTGGTGATAGGTCCATTACTTCTTGAACTGAGTTAGATACAAGCATAGCACAACCTGTTTGTCTTGCTGCCATTACGTCTGAATGGTCGCCGTAGATTGATAAAGCATGTGTAGCTATTGTTCTTGCAGATACATGGAACACGCCTGGTAGTCTTTCACCAGCTATTTTATACATGTTAGGAATCATTAATAATAGACCCTGACTTGCTGTGTATGTAGATGTAAGTGCTCCTGCTGCTAGTGAACCGTGCATAGCTCCTGCTGCACCTGCTTCTGATTGCATCTCTTTAACTTTAACTTCTTGACCAAATAAGTTTTTACGTCCGTTTGCTGCCCAAACGTCAACGCTTTCTGGCATTGGTGAAGAAGGTGTGATTGGATATATAGTAGCTACATCAGTAAACGCGTATGATACGTGTGCTGCTGCTGTGTTACCATCCATTGTCTTCATTGCTCTAGTAACTGTCATCTAGACCTCCTAATATAATTATAAGCAATTATCGTTAACACTACTATAAGTATAATTAATTATATATTTTTTGTCAAGGGCATAGAAAAATATTTTCATTTTTATTCAAAACAATTTTTTGTTCGCTATTATAAGCACTTTATAAAAGAATGATTTTTATACACTTTTATATTTAAAATCATTTTTGAAGTATTAGTATATGAATAAATATGCCTATAATTAAAACTATTATGAATAATATTTTATTTCTTTAAAGTTGTACACGGTCATAAAAAGAAGCAAGCATCCGCCTGCTTCTTTATTTAAAATTATTTTCCTGCTAATCTCTTATAGGTATTGTATCTTGCCTTTGCAGCTTTTTCTGCTTCTTCATAAAGCTGATCAGCAGTCTCTGGGAAAGATCTCTTAAGTGACGAATACCTAACCTCTCCTTGGATAAATTCTTGGAAAGATTCTGTTGGTTCCTTAGAATCTAATTGGAATGGGTTCTTACCTTCATCTTCTAATCTTGGATCATATCTCCATAGGTGCCAATAACCAGCATCTACTGCTTGTTTCTCTCTGTATTGTGATTTACCCATACCCATCCTAATTCCGTGGTTGATACATGGAGCGTAGGCAATAATAATTGATGGGCCATCGTAGCTTTCAGCTTCTCTCATAGCCTTCAAGCATTGATTTTGATTAGCTCCCATTGCTACTTGGGCTACATAAATATATCCGTAGGTTGATAACATTAAGCCAAGGTCTTTTTTCCTTACTTTCTTACCAGAAGCGGCAAATTGAGCAACTGCAGCAAGTGGTGTTGCCTTTGAGCTTTGTCCACCAGTGTTTGAATATACTTCTGTATCAAATACCAAAATATTGACATCCTCACCGCTAGCTAGAACATGGTCTACACCACCGTATCCAATATCATAGGACCAGCCATCACCACCAAAAATCCAAACAGATTTTTTGATTAGATAATCTTTTAAATCGTAAATTTTTTCTATTAGGTCTTGGCCTTTGTCATCAGCAACTCTTTGATCTTTTAGTTTTAATATTTCAGCTGTTGCTTCCTTAGATCCCTTGACATCGTCTTTATTTTCTATCCAACTTTCAAAGGCTTGGTTAAGTGGAGTGTCAAGTTTAAGATCTAAGAAGTCTTTCATATATACTTCTAATAAATATTTATTAGAGTCTGTAGCAAGTTTCATACCATAACCGTACTCAGCATTGTCTTCAAATAGTGAGTTTGCCCATGATGGACCCTTGCCTTCACAGTTTTTAGCATAAGAAACTGAAGGTGCACTTGCGCCCCAAATTGATGAACATCCTGATGCATTGGCAATTAGCATCCTATCTCCGAATAATTGGGTGATTACTGTTGCATATGGAGTTTCTCCACAACCTGCACATGCACCAGAAAATTCAAGTAGTGGTCTCTTAAATTGGCTGCCCTTTACAGAAGAATCATCCATTACATCTTCTTTATAGCCAACCACTTCATGGGCGAAAATCCAATTATCTTTTTCTTTTTCAACTTCAACTTCAAATGGTTTCATTAATAGGGCTTTTTCTGGTGCTGGACAAACATCAGCGCAGTTTCCACATCCTGTACAATCAAGTGGTGAGATTTGAATCCTGAAATCATAACCATCCATGCCCTTACCAATAGCTTTCTTTGTTTCGAATCCAGCTGGTGCCTTAGCCTTTTCTTCTTCTGTTACTAAGAATGGACGAATTACGGCGTGTGGGCATACAAATGAACATTGGTTACATTGGATACACTTATCAATTTGCCATTCTGGAACATTTAGGGCAACTCCCCTCTTTTCGTATTGGGTTGTAGCTGTTTCCCATGCACCGTTGTCAATATCTTTGAAAGCTGAAACTGGTATTTCATCTTCTTTTTGTTCTTCCATTGGTTTTACAATATTTTTAATAAAGTCAGGAAGGTCTAATTCTTTTTTATCTTCATCTTTAGCATCAAGCCAAGAATCTGGAATATCAATCTTTTCATAAGCACTAGCACCCATATCAACAGCCTTATAATTCATGGCAACAATGTCTTCACCCTTGTGACCATAAGCCTTTACAATAGAATCTTTTAGGTATTTCATAGCGTCATCGGTGTCAATTACCTTAGTTAGGTTAAAGAAGGCTGATTGCATAATCATATTGGTCCTAGAACCAAGTCCAATTTCTTCTGCTATATGGCTAGCATCTATGATGTAGAAATTAATCTTATGTTTAGCTAAATATCTCTTCATCGAACCTGGCAAGTGATCTTCGAGTTCATTTTTTGACCAAACAGTATTTAATAAGAAAATTCCTTCATCTTTTAATCCTGCAAGAAGGTCGTAATTAAATACATAGGCTTGTTTTGAGCAAGAAATGAAGTCTGCTTCATCTAATAAATAGGTTGAAAGAATTGGTTCCTTACCAAATCTTAAATGAGATACTGTTAGACCCCCTGATTTTTTAGAATCGTAATCAAAGTAGGCTTGAACATACATATCTGTATTATCACCTATAATTTTGATGGCTTCCTTGTTTGCACCAACAGTTCCGTCAGAACCAAAGCCCCAGAACTTGCATCTTGATTGGCCTTCGTGTCTGATTCTTAAGTTTGTTCTTTCGAGAGATTTAAAGGTCACATCATCATGAATTGCAAGAGTGAAGTCTTTTTTCATTTCTCCTTTAAGATTGTCAAAAGCTGCTTCTATATCAGCTGGAATAGTATCCTTAGATCCTAGTCCAAACCTACCACCGATAATTTCCGGTTTATTTTCTTCATCATAAAAAGCTGTAACAACGTCTTTATATAGTGGTTCGCCGTCAGCACCTTTTTCCTTAGTCCTATCAAGAACAGCAATCCTCTTAACTGTTTTTGGAATAGCTTTTAATAAGTGTTCTTTAGAGAAAGGTCTAAATAGGTGAACTTCAACTAGACCAACTTTTTCACCCTTTTTCCTTAGTTCATCAATAGTTTCCCTAATAGCTTGGCAACCAGAACCCATGGCAATTAAGATCCTGTCTGCTTCAGGATCACCATAATAATTAAATAAACCGTAGTTTGTACCTATAAGGTCATTAATTTTATTCATATACTCTTCAACAATGCCAGGAAGTTCCTCGTATATTGTATTTGAAGCTTCTGTTGCTTGGAAAAATATATTTTTCTGAGCTGTACCCATAGTCTTTGGTCTTTCTGGGTTTAGTGATGTATTTTTAAATTTCTTAACTGCATCATAGTCAACTAATGGAGCAAGGTCTTTATAGTCCCAAATATCAATTTTTTGGATTTCGTGACTTGTTCTAAAGCCATCAAAGAATTGTAAGAAAGGAATTCTAGCCTTAATTGCTGATAAATGAGCAACAGCGCCTAGGTCCATTACCTCTTGGACAGAGTTAGCTGCCATCATAGCCACACCAGTTTGTCTAACGGCCATCACGTCAGAATGATCGCCATAAATTGATAGGGCGTGGGTTGCAAGAGTTCTTGCTGCAACGTGGAATACACCAGGCAGACGTTCTCCTGCTATCTTATAAAGGTTAGGAATCATTAATAAGAGGCCCTGGCTAGATGAATATGTAGTAGTAAGGGCACCGGCTCCTAAGGCACCGTGCATAGCTCCAGCTGCTCCACCTTCTGATTCCATTTCTTTAACTATAACTTCTTTACCAAAAATATTTTTTCTTCCATTGGCTGCCCAAACATCGACGCATTCAGGCATTGGTGATGATGGTGTTATAGGAAATATAGTTGCTACTTCTGTAAATGCATAGGAAATATGAGCTGCAGCCGTATTTCCATCCATTGTTTTCTTAGCTCTTTTTATTGTCATAAATACCTTCCTTCTTTTATTTCTAAATTAAAGAAATATATATTATAGGAAAATTTATAATCCTATATTTTTATTATATAGGAAAAAGTTATCCTTTACAAATATTTATCCACAAAAAAAGGAGCTATGCTCCTATAATTCTGTTTCTTCTTCAACTCTTTCAGGATGAAAAATACTATCTGTCATCACCCTTGCAGCATTATATCCAAAAGCTTTTTCCCTTTGGTTCATGGCTGCGACTTCGATTATAAGGGCGATATTTCTACCTGCCCTAACTGGTACAACTAGGTGAGGAAGCTTAATTCCTAAAAGTTCGATATAATGTTCATCAATACCAAGCCTATCGTACTCGTAATCATCCTTCCATTGTTCTAGCTCAATCACCATATCCACTTCAGCTTGCATCTTTATAGCACCCGAACCATAAAGTCTACGAACATTTATAATCCCAAGACCCCTTAGTTCCATGAAATGCCTAATATTTTCTGGAGCTTCTCCAATGATTTTTTTATCAATAGCTGTTATGTCAACCATATCATCAGCAACTAACCTGTGGCCCCTAGCTACAAGTTCTAGAGCAGTTTCAGACTTACCAACAGATGATTTTCCCATTATTAAGACACCAATACCAAAAACTTCTAGGAGTTCACCGTGAACATTAGTTGTAGGTGCTAGTTGGTATTCTAGCTGATCAGATATATCTGAAATTAACTTTGTTGTTTTGGCAGGCGACCTCAAAAGAGTAATGTTATAATACCTAGCAAGGTCAACAATATCCTCATTTATTTCCCTATTAGAAGAAAAAATTACTGCAGGTATATCATAAGATAAGATGCCCCTAAATCTCTCATATTGCATCTTACTATCAAGACTTGTTAGGTAATTATATTCAACAGTCCCAATTACTTGGAGCCTCTTATATGGAAATCTCTCCATGTAACCTGTTAGCTGAAGACCAGGCCTATTTACATCTGCATTTTCAAGGACAATCTCATCATAATCTGTAGATGAGCTTATTATTTCAAGACCCAGATTTTCCACAACTTTATATAGGTGGACTGTCTTATCACTTGCACCTGAGTTTACTTCTGTTATTTCATCGCTCTTATCTTTTATATCATTAAATTCTGTCATTAACTATCCTTTCAGCCTAAAATACTTATAGATTTCGAGTGCGGCTTCCTTTCCAACTAAAGGCACTTCCATAAGTTCTTCAACGCTTGCTTTTTTAATATTAGTTATTGTTTTAAAATGCTTATACAAGTTAGCCTTGGTTTTCTTGCCTACTCCCTTAATATCGTCAAGCTCTGATTTTTTCATGGATTTTCTCATAAGAGACCTATGGTAATTTATAGCAAATCTGTGAGCTTCCTCTTGGATTTCATAGATTAATTTATAAACTGGATCTCTCCTTTTAATAGGAATTTCCTCGTTGTTATAAATTATCCCCCTAGTGGTGTGCTTATCATCTTTAACAAGGCCTGCCACTTCTATTTCAATTTCCATTTCCTTAAAAACTTCCTTGGCAATTGTTACTTGTCCTTTACCACCATCCATCAAAATTAAATCAGGTAGCTTACCAAATCCTGTGTGAATACTTCCCTTTTCAATTTCTTTCTTTGCATTATTAAACCTGCGGGTTAAGACTTCTTTGAGTGATGCGTAATCATTAGGTCCCTCAACTGTTTTTATCTTGAATTTCCTATATTCCTTTGGTGCTGATATGCCATTTTCAAAGACAACCATAGATCCAACAGATTGGACCCCTGAAGTATTAGAAATATCGTAGGCCTCTATCCTGTTTATCTTTTCTATATTTAATATTTCCTTTAATTGGTTAAGTCCAGAAGATTTATTTCTTTCTTTTTTGTCAATTCGTTTTTCGTGTTTAATTCGCATATCTGTGGCATTTCGGCTAGCCATAGTAACAAGTTCAAATTTCTTACCCAATTTTGGTTGATGGATACTAACCTTAGATCCCTTTTTCTGACTTAAGTAGTCTGTAATAGTTTCTAAATCACTAGGCAAGCTTTGAACGAGAATTTCTTTAGGAATAAATAATAGGTCTAAATAAAATTGCTTGATAAATGAAGATATGATATCTGCTTCTTTTTCAGCAAAGTCATTTTTGATAATAAAGTGTTCCCTATCAACTATATGACCCTTTCTCATGAAAAACACTTGGACAACTATGATAGACATACCCTTGCTAAAGGCGATTATATCTACATCTTCACCTGTGGTTTCTGTGACGTATTGTCTTTCATAAATTATAGAAAGTGCCCTATAATAATCCCTATACTTTGCGGCCATCTCGAAATTAAGCTTAGCGCTTTCTTCATTCATTTTTTGGAGAACCTTGTCAGGAATAGCCCTGTCTTTCTTATCAAGAAAAAGCCTAACATCCTCCATATTTTTTAGGTATCTCTCTTCATCTTCAGCACCTATGCATGGTCCATTACACTTTTTTATAAAATAATTTAGGCAGGGCCTATCAAGGCTTTGACCCTTGTCGAAATTTAAATTACATGTCCTAAAGGGATAATAATCATGAAATAGATCAATAGCATCATTTACTGCATAGGCATCTGGATAAGGGCCAAAATAATCTGCCCCA
The DNA here is from genome assembly GCF_056590475.1 of Anaerococcus sp. C0059F3. Taxonomy (NCBI): domain Bacteria; kingdom Bacillati; phylum Bacillota; class Tissierellia; order Tissierellales; family Peptoniphilaceae; genus Anaerococcus; species Anaerococcus sp. C0059F3. The sequence goes on along the minus strand of NZ_JBWPWE010000013.1, from coordinate 18,397 downwards.
TCCTTATGGACTTGCCTTACCTTTTGAATTCTCGGAAATTTTTCTTTATTTATCTTTATATAGGGATATTGTTTGTCATCCCTTAAAACAATATTGTATTTGGGTCTATTTTTTTTAATTAGGTTAGACTCAAGGACCAAGGCTTCCACTTCATTTTGAACAATAATATATTCAAAATCCGCTATATGGCTAACCATGGCAAGGACCTTGGCTCCCTTGTTTTTGTTGTTGTCAAAGTACTGTCTAACCCTATTTTTTAGAGAAATAGCCTTGCCGACATAAATTATTTCGCCTTGGTCATTTCTCATTATATATACACCAGGTTTTTCTGGCAGTTCTTTTAATTTTTCTTTAAGTTCTTTACGACTCAAATTTCCTTACAACTCTCTTTCAAGTAATCTAAGTCATGACCTTCAAGGTATGGACTTAGAAGTTCGTAACATTTTTTATTATAGGCATTTACCCAATCAATTTCTTCTGTACTTAGCATCTCTGTCTTTATCGGTCTAGTATCAAGAGGTACATAAGTTAAAGTTTCAAATTCCAAGAAATGACCAAATTCATTATCAAAGGCTTTTTTAACATAGGCTTCATTTTCTATCCTAATACCATGACTGTTTTCTATATAAAGGCCAGGCTCAATAGAAGTTGTCATATTTTCTACAAATTCAACTTCATTTCTTTCCGAAATTGCCTGTGGGCCTTCATGAACAGTAAGGACAAAACCAACCCCATGTCCTGTGCCGTGGAAGAAGTCCTTACCAGCCTTCCAAAGTGGGTATTTGGCAATCATATCTAATCTAGAACCCTTAGTCCTATTTTTAAACTTAGCTAAAAATAAGGATAAAAATGATTTTAAAACTAGGGTGTAATCAGTCTTTTCATCTTCTCTTAGACTTCCTAAGGCAATTGTTCTAGTAATATCTGTAGTTCCTTCTTTGTAATGTCCACCTGAATCAACAAGGATTAAGCCTTCATCTCTTATAGTTTTAGAACCAGTTTTGGATGGAGCATAATGAACTATAGCTGCATTTTCCTTATAGCCAGCGATAGTTTCAAAGGAATCTTCAATAAAACTTTCATTTTCAGCCCTTAAGTCATGAAGTTTATTTGATGCTACAAGTTCATTTAGAGATCCTGTTTTCGCCCCAACTTCTAGCCAATTAAAGAATTTTACAAGGCTAACTCCGTCTAGGATATAAGCCTTTTTAATATTTTCTATCTCTGTGTCTGTCTTTACAGATTTCATGAAAGTAGTTAGATTTGTACCCTGACTTATTTTGACATTTGCATTTATAGCATCATACACGGCAACATTTGTCCTCGCAGGATCTAGGTAAATCCTGTTTTTGCCAGGAATATTTTTTAATAATGTATAAATATGATTATAAGAATAAATTGTTACCCCATTTTCCTCAAGATAGGCACGTACACTTCCGTCTATCTTGTCCTCATCTATGCATAGGTAGGCCTTATCAAGAGATACAAGCATATAGGAAAGGATAACTGGATTAAAGTCAACGTCGTTGCCTCGGATATTTAATAAATAGCAAATATCTTCTGGTGCACCAATAAAAGTGTAATTGCAACCATTATCTGACATTTTTTCTCTTAAAATTCCAAGTTTATCTTTAAGACTTAAACCACAATATTTTTCATCATGGATCCAAGCCTTGTCTTTTGGCAATTCTGGCCTATCTTTCCAAATTTGAGAAATATAATTAAGATCTGAAACTAAGATCCTTGCTCCCATATTTTCAGATAAATCTTTATAACCTGTTACAGAATAGCATTCGCCATCAAAGCCAATTTTCCCGAATTCTGCTATATTTTCATCTAAGTATTCTAAGATTGTAGGATAGCCCTCTACCCCCATCTTCATAAGCTCGAACTCAGAAGAAGCTAATTCCTTCTGGGCTTGGAGAAAATATCTAGAATCTGTCCAGAGTCTTGCCTCTTTTAATGTAATAACAGCTGTTCCTGCAGAACCAGTAAAACCTGAAATAAATTCTCTAGTTTTGTAATGATCAGCCAAATACTCTGATTGATGAGGATCAGAACTTGCAACTATATAAGCATCAATTTTTCTATCTTTCATCAAAGATCTTAATTCTTCTAATCTTTTATTTATATTCATCCTTTTCTCCTAATCATTAAATTGGGCAAATTTTCCTTGCCATATGTCTTAATAATATTTTATCATAGTTTAATATTATTTCTATATACAATTATACCAGACTTAAGTCTTATTATAAGCATGAATTTGATTGATTTTTTCTTTAAATCCATTATAATATAAGCGTTATAAAAATTAAAAAAGAGAGAGTGAATAAGATGAAACTAGGAATTGTCGGCCTACCTAATGTTGGCAAATCAACATTATTTAACGCCATAACAAAAGCAGGTGCCCTTGTGGCAAACTATCCATTTGCTACTATTGATCCTAATGTGGGTCTAGTTAATGTGCCTGATGAGAGATTAAATGTTCTATCTGAAATGAGTAAATCTAAAAAGATTGTTCCAGCTGTTGTTGAATTTTACGATATAGCTGGTCTTGTAAAGGGTGCTAGCAAGGGTGAAGGACTTGGAAATAAGTTCTTATCAAATATTAGAGAAACTGATGCTATCGTTGAAGTTTTAAGGTGTTTTGATGACCCAAATGTAACCCACGTTGACGGTTCTGTTGATCCATTAAGGGATATTGAAACAATAAATTTAGAACTTATCTTATCTGACCTTGAACTTGTTGATAAGGTTTTGGAAAAGAAAAGAAAAGTTGCTAGAGCTGATAAAAGTGCTAGAGCAGAAGTTGAAGTTTTAGAAAAAATAGTAGCTGTCCTTGAAGAAGGCAAGTCTGCAAGGATTCTTGACCTAAATGAAGAAGAAAAAAAACTCTTAAGGTCTTACCAACTTTTGTCAACCAAACCTATTATTTATGTATGTAATGTCAACGAAGAAGACGCTGCAAATGATGGTGCTAGCAACAAGTACGTGGATATCGTAAGAAATTTTGCCAAAAACGAAGGAGCTGAAGTTTCTGTAGTATCTGCCAAAATTGAACAAGAAATATCAGAGCTTGAAACCGAAGAAGAACGAGCAGAGTTCTTAGAAATGATTGGATTGACTGAATCTGGCACAGATAGGGTAATAAAGGATTCTTACAAGACTTTAAACCTTATTTCCTACCTAACAACTGGTGAAGTTGAGACTCGTGCTTGGACAATTACTAAGGGAACTCGTGCCCAAGATGCTGCAGGTAAAATCCACTCAGACATAGCTCGTGGTTTTATCATGGCAGATATTGTTTCCTATGATGATTTAGTGGCAGCAGGAAGTGAGGCCAAGGCTAAGGAAGCTGGCAAACTCCGCATGGAAGGCAAGGACTACATCATGCAAGATGGCGATGTAGTGGAATTTAAGTTTAATGTATAAAAAAATGATTAAAAAGCAGGGCAAACTTATAGTTCACACAGGGTCAATGTTTTCTGGCAAAACTACTTCCCTATGGAGAGAACTTTACAGAATGACCATTGCAAATTATAAAACTGTTGCCTTTAAACCAGCTGTTGATAACAGAGATAGCGATAAAAAAATTGTCTCTCACGACAACCTATCCCTTGATGCAATTAAGATTGAAAACCTCAATGAAATAATAGACTATGTTAAGAAAAACGAAATTGATGCCATCGGCATCGATGAACTCCAATTTTTCCCTAATGAACCTAGCGAAGTTGTGGATATTTTCAATAAACTTATGTCTAAAAACATCACTATTGTTGTATCAGGGCTTGATATGGATTATAAAACAAAACCATTTGAGATAATAAAGGAAATAATGCCTCTGGCAGATGAGCTGATTAAGCACCACGCCATCTGTGCTTCATGTGGTGAAGATGCTTGGGCCTCCTACAGGAAATCCACTGATGATTCCAGGATTCAAATAGGATCAGAAGATGTATATGAACCTTTGTGCAGGTCTTGCTACAACGAAAAAATGAGCGAAAGAGAAAAAACTAAAAACCAAATTCAACTTGATTTGGACAAGCAATAAAAAATCTACCCTTGATGGGTAGATTTTTTTCTTAAAATTTATAGTTCTTAATAAATTCTAAATCTTCTTCTGTTAATTTATATAAACTTTGATTTGTAATTATTTCTGGGCCATCATCATGGATAATGAGTTGGTGTTCAAATTGACTAACTTTTGAGCCGTCAACAGTTCTTGCTGTCCATCCATTATCATCAAGCTTCATATGCCAATCTCCAAGGGCAATCATTGGCTCAATAGTAAAGACCATACCAGCTTCTATCCTTGGTCCCCTACCAGCCTTGCCGTAATGTGGAACTTGTGGGTCTTCGTGCATTTCCTTACCAATTCCGTGTCCGATAAAGTCACGAATTACAGAAAATCCATTTTCACCTTCTACATATTCCTGAATTGCAGCACCAATATCACCAATCCTATTGCCAGGAATTGCAACTTTAACAGCCCTATTTAAGGCTTCTAGGTTTACGTCAACCAGTCTTTGGTCTTCTTCGCTCATCTTGCCTATGGTGTAGGTCCAGCATGAATCAGCAAGGCCACCGTCAAGGTTAACTACATTATCTATTGATAAAATATCCCCTTCCCTAAGAGGTCTATCGTTTGGATAGCCGTGGCAAATCTCATCATTAACTGATGTGCATAAGGTAAATGGAAATCCTTGGTATCCTAATTGAGCAGGGATAGCTTTTTTATGGTCAACAATAAATTTATTAGCAAATTTATCAAGGTCATTAGTTGTTAGGCCTGGTCTGATTACTTCTTTTAAGGCAAGATGGGTTTGACATAAAACCTCAGCTGCCTTTCTCATTTTTTCAAAATATGTTTCGTTATAAATTCTAATCAATATTTCACCCTCCTAAAAAGGACGCCTTGGCGCCCTTTATCTTATAGTTGTTTGCTTGCTATATAGACGTATTTGTCATCATTAATTTCTGGTTTTATATCCCATTTTGATCCCATAGAGATAGATTCACCAAGCTTATCAAGGTAGTACATGATAATACCTGCGTCAAGTAAATTTACTTCTCCCTTGTAATCTTCGATATAAAGTTTAATTAAATCATCAACTAGAACAAATCTCCAAGGTTGAGCGTTGTAAGCTGATGGTGCAAATCTTGCATAGGCAAAAATTTCATCTAGACCTCTTTGTTCAAGGTCTTCATTCGTAGCTTTTTTACCAATTTGGTCTATAAATACAAATTCACCTATACCCTTCCTGTCATCGAATTGGTGTTCTCTAACAGTTTCATCTACAGGATAACCTATAGCAAGAAGAAGTCTAACTTGTCCTTTATCATAATCAAAAGCAGCTTTTTTTACAGAATCTTCCACATCTGCTACTGTTATCCAGCAATTGCCAATTCCCATCTTGTCTAATTCTGTAATTATTTCTTCAACACCATAAGCGCCCTTAACAATACTTGCAGGATCATCATTTAGGATAATTAGGGCAAGGTAAGCTGGAGCCTTAATCATAACTCCTTTGTAACCGGCCTTTCCTTCTAGGGCCTTGAAAACTTTTTCTCCATCAGTTTGAACTATAAAAGCTAGGTCATCCTTACCTAATTTTATAATTTCAGAATCAATTATCTTATCGAGTTTTTCTAGATCCGCTTTTTTAAGATCCATATCTTTGAAATCTCTTGTTGAAGTTCTAGATTTTAAAAATTGTGTTGTAAGCATATTTTCCCCCATATTTTTATTCTACTTCTATTATTATACTATTCCTATCTACTATTTTATCATATTTTTCAAAAAAATATATGGTATCATGATAATATGATATTAACAGATGTACAAAATAAGGCAGCAAACTTTGTAGATGGACCCTGCCTAGTCCTTGCAGTGCCAGGTGCTGGCAAAACTACAATGCTCCTTGAAAGAATCAATAATTTAAGTAAATCTATCCCACAAAATAAGATTTTAACCTTAACCTTTTCGAGGACTCAGGCAATCGATATGAAAAATCGCTTTGGATCTGATGATACAAACATAATGACTATCCACGCTTTTTGCTACCTAATTATAAGAAATTATTTAAAAAAATTTCATAGAGAATTAAGACTACTTGAATCAACGGATGCCTATAATAAATACGACCTAGTAAGACGTATCTACCAGGATATTAATAATAAAAAAGTTTCAAGAGAAGATGTTTTGACATTTTTTACAGAAACATCCTACATGAAAAATGCAATGCTTGATGAATCTTATCTTCAAAAAGTTAGGATTAAAAATATAGAAAAAGTCTATGAAGTCTATGAAGATTTTAAAAAATTAAATAACTACATAGACTTTGATGATATGCAGACTATCGCCCTTAGACTTCTTGATGAAAATCCGAGACTTTTAAAATCAATCCAGAACAAGTACCAATACTTTCAATTAGACGAAGGTCAGGACACCTCCCTCTTGCAATTTGAAATTTTAAATCGAATCGTAAGCCTAAATAATAATTTAATGGTGGTTGCTGATGACGACCAATCAATCTATTCTTTTAGAGCAGCGAATCCAGATTATCTCTTAAATTTTAAGGATTATTATCCGGGTGCAGAAATTTTTATTATGAATGAAAATCATAGGTCAAGCAAAAATATAGCAAGCCTTGCAGGAGAATTTATTAAATATAATAATTTTCGTTATAAAAAAAATCTTATCAGTAAAAAAGAAGAAGGAGAAAGAGTTCTTATAAAAACTCTAAAAGATTCTTATGATCAGTATGATTTTATCAAGAAAAATATAGATTTCTCAAAGTCAAATTCGATTTTATTTAGAAATAATATTTCTGCCATAAATCTGGTGACTTTCCTGCTTGAAGATGGGATAGATTTTGCTATTAACGATGATTTTTTGGATTTTTTCAAATCTCAAATCATCGATGATTTCTTCGATATAATCAAGTTTTCAGATGATTTTACGAATGTAGAGACCTTTGAAAATATTTATTACAAGATAAGGACCTTTCTCAAAAAAACTGAAGTAGAAAAACTTAGAACGAAACCTATAAACCAAGATATTTTTGATTTTTTCTACGAAATTTTAGATTATGACAGGAAAAATTCTCTTTATGATATAGAGAAAAAACTTATTCATATACGTAAACTTCCTCTATCAAGGAAAATTTCCTACATTTACAAATACCTTGGTTACAAGGAGTACTCATCTCTGAAGGCAAATAAATTTGCTGAAGAAGTAATAAATAAGGACCTTTTTGTTGAAAGTTTGGTAAATTTCACCAAAGATATTAACTCTATAGAAGAATTTGATAGGGAAATTCTAAAGCTTAAGAAAAAAATAAGGTTAATGCCACAATCTAACCTTGTTCTTCAAACTATACACAGATCAAAGGGGCTAGAATACGACAGTGTATTTATTGTTGATATGAACAAAAACGAGTTTCCAATCATCGATTATGAACAAAATCCTGAAAAAAGCTTAGAAGAAGAACGAAGGGTCTTTTATGTTGGCATGACTAGAGCTAAAGAAAAACTATTTATCCTTTCTACCAAAAAGAGAAATAGCAAAAAAACTTTACCTTCAGAATTTTATACAACTGTAAAATATTTAAATAAATAAAAAATCGTCCTCAGAATTTATCTTCGGACGATTTTTCTATGATGTATTTTAATATTTTATTTTTCTATAAATGATAATATTTTACCCACAAGATAAAGAGACCCACACCAAAGAACCAAATCTTTTTCTCCTGCTTGTTTTAAAGAATATTCATAAGCTTTTTTGTTATCTTCAATAATTACAATGTCTGAAGCAAAATCACTAGCTTCTTTTTCTATTTCTTTTGTATCAAGAGCTCTTGGATTTTCATCTATATAGGTTATGATTAGCTTATCAGAAAGACTTGCAATATCCCTTATGATGTCCTTGTGGTCCTTATCTTTTAAGATTGAAAAACCAACAATTAACTTGTCGCAGTCAAAATTTTTAAGACTTTCTAAAAGTGCGGCTATTGATTCCTTGTTATGAGACCCATCTAGGAGAACCCTTGGATTTGTGCTTACTAAATCAAGCCTTCCAGGATTATAAGTTTCCTTTATCCCATCTTTTATATCTTCTTCACTAAGATTAAAGTCATCTTTAAAATAATCTAAAACCATAAGGACTAAGCTGGCATTATAAATTTGGTGTTTACCTCGGAGAGATGTTTGTATATCCTTATAGGACATAAAATCAAAAATATTTCCCTTATTGGAAATCTCTTTTATTCTTATTTCATTTTTATTAAAGGTAAATAATTCTGAATCTTCTGCCTTAGCTTTTTCTTTTATAACTTCAAAAGCTTTCTCGCTGGTTTGTGGATAAACAAAAACAGGGCGGTTCTTTTTTATAATACCTGCCTTATTTTCAGCAATTTCTTCAATAGTTGATCCTAAAACATTCATATGGTCCATAGAAATTGAGCAAATTACAGATGCTAAAGGATCTTTTATTATATTTGTAGAATCAAGACTGCCACCAAGACCTACTTCAATAACAGCCACATCTACCTTTTGTTCATAAAAATATAAATAAACCATAGCTGTAAGAAATTCAAAATAAGTTATATGGTAACCTTCCTCATCACATTTTTCAGCTACAGGTCGAATCCTATCTATAAGGTCACAAAAATCTTCATCGCTTATATCGACCCCATTGATTGAAATTTCTTCATTTATCTTAACCATGTAAGGAGAAGTAAAAATTCCGCACTTAAGATTTTTTGAAAGAACATTAGCAAGCATCTTTGCTGTAGAACCTTTGCCATTTGTCCCTGCAACATGAATTACTTTTATCTTATCCTGAGGGTTGCCAAAGGCTTCCATTACTTTTATTATATTTCTAAGAGTATGGTCTTCCCCTGAAGATCCTCTCCCATATAAATAATCTAAATAATCATCAAAATTTTTCATATTTCCTCCAGAAACTTTATAAGTTTATTTTACCATATGTTATAATAAAGGGAGGAGATTTTATGAAAAGAATACAAATTATAGATACTTTTAGGGGCTTTACCATAATTTCAATGGTCCTCTTTCACCTATTTTACAATATAAACTTCTATTGGACCTTGGACTTTTATGACGGAACGGTTTTTAATAGGATTTGGCAACTCTCAATTGCGGTATCATTTTTTATCATTTCAGGCATCACATCTAGCTTTTTAAGTCCAAAGAAAAATATAAAAAGAGGATTAATTACTAGCTTAATTGGCTTTGCTATCACACTAATCACATATTTTTTTGCAAAAGAACAATTAATTATTTGGGGTGTTTTAAACGGACTGGGCCTATCAATGGTAATCGCTGGTTTAATACAAAATTTAATTAGCCCTAGGCTTTGGCCAATATTTATACTTGCCTTTGCATTTTCCTATAAAATTCCAGCTGGACTTTTATGGGATAATAGTTTTTTTAATGGTCTTTATCAAATGAATTTATTTCCTATGGGCTTTCCATCATTTGACTTTTATTCAAATGACTACTTTCCATTAATTCCCTGGCTTTTTGCTTTTTTAGGAGGCCTTTCATTGGGGAAATTTTTACAGGAGAAAAACGTTTATAATTTTGATATAAAAGAAAATTTGCTAGGAAAAATCGGTAGATATTCAATGCCAATATATCTCACTCACCAAATAATCCTATATCCCTTGGTTAGCCTAATCTATAAGTTAACTTTGTGATGTAAGTTGATTTTTATCCATATAGGCTTACAATAATATATAATTAAATACAAGAACAGAAAATTTAAGTGGAGGAAAATTTATGGACCGTATAAAAAAATATAAAGAAGACTACCCAGCATCTTATTTTATCCTAGCATCTATCATAACCCTCGTTCTAGTTTATAAGTTTGGTTATGCAATAGGAAAATTTGTAGCACATCTTGGATTATAACTATTACTTTAAGAGATTAAGTTAAAAATACTAATAAAAATGCCCTTAGAATCTATATTCTAAGAGCGTTTTTTAGTTAAATTCAATTGTATATTCTTCTAATAATGGATTTATCTTTAGAATTTCTACAATAGCTTCCTTGGTTTTTTCGTCTGCCTCTTCTAAAAATCCCTTTTCTTCAAGTTCTTTTTCGATCTTTTTCATTTCATCTTTCCTGAAATCAGAAAAGTCTTTCACTTCTAGTTGATTGAATATTGAGTGTTTCTCATCAAAAATAGTTAGAGAATCTTCGTCTATTACGTGGTTTAAAATTTCTGCATGTGGAATTTGGATATTGATTTTTTTATCATCTTCATTTAGGCTTACCTGAGCTTCCTCGAGATTAATCCCTGCATTTACCTCGCCGTCATAAGAAATTATAAATTTCTTTTGGGTAAAAGGTAATTTCATTCCATAAAATTCTTGTTGGTTTTCAAAAGATCCTACATTTGTGTATTTATACTTAAGTGTTGTCAATTCCTTAACCGAAAGAATTTGATTTTTTATAATATCTGATGAAACCTTTGTCTCTGTTTTTAATAAGCCACCTTTCATACCAATAAAATATGATCCGAAAATTATTACTATAAGAGCCAAAAGTCCAAAAAACATTTTTTTAGCTTTTTTCATTTTTTCTCCTTGAATTTGTATTTACTTAAACTTTACTTTATTTTTCTTAATATTCTATTTAAATTTTGCTATTAAATGAAAAATCGGCATATTTCTATTTCTAAATTTTCGCTCGTACTCAGTTACAATAGAATTTTCCTCAGCAAGATCCCTATTAACTTCAATTATTTCCATGCCAAAGTCTTCCATGTAGGCTAGGCTGGCATCGAAAAATTCTTCATTATCTGTCTTAAGCTCAATTTCCGCCCCGGATTTACAAATAACTTGGTATAATTTCAGAAAGTTTTCATGAGAAAGTCGTCTTTTGTTGTGGCGTTTTTTAGGCCATGGGGTTGAGAAATTCAAATAAATCTTTGATATTTCACCATCTTCAAACATATCAAGAAGTTCTTCTGCCTTGCCAACAATTCCGTAAACATTTGAAAGCTCTTCTTCTTCAATTTTTTCACAAGCACTTACAAAGGCGTTTGTATTCATTTCAAGTGCAAGGTAATTTATATCAGGATTTTTCTCTGCTTTATTTACTATAAAATCTCCTTTACCTGCTCCAATTTCAAGTTCTATTTCATTATTATTTCTAAATATATCATGCCAATTTCCCTTATAATTTTTTGCTTCAAAAATTATGTAATCACTTTCTTGCATTTTTGGTATGGCATGCGGTTTGTGTCTTAGTCTCATATATCTCCTTACAAAAAAAGAAAGCCGCATAAGCGACTATCCTTATTCATCTTTTTCTTTTCCCCAGAAGCCAGCGCCAACAAGTCCTGGTCCTACGTGACTTCCTACAGTCGTTCCTATTTCATATATTTTAATTTCACCTGAATAATCATCAAGTTCGTCTAAAAGTCTTTCTCTAAGATCTTCAGCATCTTCTGGAGCATAGGCATGGACAATGTAGATTTCGTTTTTGTATGGGAAATCTCTTATCAAACGATCAGATATTTTATTAACCAAGGCCTTCATAGCTTTTTTCTTAGTCCTTATCTTGTCTCTAACAACTATCTCACCTTTTGTATTAGTATCCATTATTGGACAAATATTCAAAAGATTGCCGAAAGAGCCTGCAGCCTTAGATACCCTGCCGCCTCTTACAAGGTATGTTAAATCAGAAGTAAAGAAAATAGAATTTACCTTATACCTATTTTCCATTCCCCAATTATATACTTCCTCAATTGAAAATCCTTCTTTTCGCATCTCATTTAATCCAAGAACAAAAAGTCCTTCACATGAAGTAGCTGTCAAACTATCTAGAATATAGATCTTTCTATCTGGATATTTTTCTTCAAGTTTTTCTTGGGCCATATAGGCTTGCTGGACCCCTCCAGTAAGGCCTGACGATAGGGTAACGTGAAGTATATCCTTGTCTTCTTCAAGTAATTTCTCAAAAAATTCTATATACTTTATATAGGTTATTTGACTCGTCCTTGCAATAGCACCGTCATTTAATTTTTGATAAAAGTCATTTAATTTTACCGTAAGACCTAAATCATCAATATAATCAACATCATCTATTTGAAAAGGAAATCCTATCCATTTTATATTTTCTTTTTCGAGCACTTCTCTTGGGATATCAACAGTAGAGCTTGCGCTCAGTATAAAATCACTCATATTAACCTCTCAAAAAATCTAATAAGTATCATACTTTTTATTAATTTTAATTCAATTTAAAGCGCGTTTCTTATCAATTATTAGTGCAATTCCAAAAGCAAGCAAGCTTGGTAAAATCCATGCAAAACCTATATCATAACCCGGAAGAATCTCACTTGATATATCAATAACTTTTGCCACATAACTTGACTTGCTGATAAAGTCAGGACTTGCCTTCAAAAAGTCTAAAAAAGCAAATAATGCGGTAATTCCTAGGCTCACTTGATATACAAATTTTCTCTTTCCTATAAATATTGAAATTATAGAAAGACCTATCAATACTATTGATATTGGATAAATAAACATAAGCACTGGCAAAGACAAGGCTATTATTTGTTTAAGGCCCAAATTAGCTATCAATAGTGAAACAAAGGAAAATATTATACAATATGACTTGTACGAAAGTCTATTTTTAAACATCTCTTCAAACATCTCAGAGCATGCGGATACAAGACCAATTGCTGTTTTTAAACATGCCACAAATACAATTATCGAAAGTAGAATGTGGCCAAGATTTCCTAGATAGTGTTCAGAAATATTTGATAAAATAACAGCCCCATTTTCGAACTGATCTAATATGTTTGCAGAAGCTCCTCCCATATAGGAAAGACCTGCATATATTAGTGACATCGCAAAAAGACAAACAATACCTGACTTTAATGTCTCAAGAGCCATTGATTTTTTATCTGTTACTCCCAACTCTTTTATATTTGATATAATAATAATAGCAAAGGCTAAACCAGCTGGAGCATCTAAAGTATTATAACCATCAACAATACCCACTGGTACAGGGTTCTTTGAATACTTAAGGTCTGGGGATGATATTCCTACTGGACCCATAGGTCTAAAAATAGTTAAGATTAATAAAAATGACAACAGAATTAAAAATAATGGTGTCATAAATTTTCCAATAGTATCAATAAGTTTTGCTTTTTTGATTGAAAAATACAAAACTAAGGCAAAAAATACCAAGGAAAAAATCAAGAGCCCAAACGAATTGTAAAAACTCTCATTGCCTTCAAAAACAACCTCGTATGTAGTCGTAGCTGTCCTTGGAATAGCAAATCCAGGACCTATTGTTAGGTATAAAAGTGTTGTAAAAAAGTAGGCAAACTTTCTTCCTGCAGCCTTTGATAAATCAAATAGACTCTCACTATCACTTGCTGCGGTTGCAACTACTGCAAGGATTGGCAAGCTAACTGCCGATAGCAAAAATCCTATAGTTACTAACGAAATATTGGCTCCTGATCTTTGGCCTAATTCTAGTGGGAAAATCAAGTTTCCAGCACCAAAAAATAAACCAAATAACAAGGAGCCAACTAATAAGTTTTCTGATAAAGTTAATTTTTTTCTCATATCTAACCCCTAAAGTTTTTAATATGATACACCTTTATCAGTCATTTTGCAATGTTTTATAAGGCTTCAACGTATTTCCTAACGTCAGGACCAACAAGAATTTGTCCATCATCTAAAAATAGAATTGGCCTTTTTACTAGCATTCCATCAGTGGCAAGCTTTTTGTATTTCTCATCAAGGCTCATTTCATCAAGCTTATCTTTGAGATTTTCTTGCCTATAGATCATTCCAGAAGTATTGAAAAATCTCTTTATATCGTAATCTGTAGCCTCGTGCCATTTTTTGATTTCTTCCTTGGTCGGATTTTCTTCCTTAATGTCTCTTACTTCGTATTTTAAGCCTTTTTCATCCATTGTCTTTAAGACACTTTTGCAAGTTGAGCACTTGCTATAACAAATTATTTTCATATTTCCTCCTATGATTCAATCTTTTTTATAATTACCCCAAGTTAGCTTATAATAATCTCTGTATATTTTCTTCTAGGATTTCAACCTGATAATTCTCCTCTATCCTTTTTATGACTTTTTCTAAAAGAGATTTTGAAAAGTCATTGTCGTTTGAAACAGATACAAAAGCAAGACTTGCCATATTTACAAATTCATGGTCACTAACTTCAGATGCAGATATAGACAAATTATTCCTAGCATAGTCTAAAATACTTTTTACAGTTCTCCTCTTATCCTTAAGCGAGAAACTATCATAAATTTTTATTCTTACTTCTAATAAATATAAATAAATTTTAATCCTCCTTAATTTTTCCCTTATCTGCTGCGATTATAGCAAGTATAGATGTAATTATAAAATTCCCTTTTGCGAAACAAGTGTATCTGCTTTCCCATTTTGTAGCATATTTTGATTTATAATTACGAAGCCCCTTAAAAGGATAAAGACTATCTGCGTATTTAAATATGAAAGATGCTATTCTTTCAGAAAGATAAGCTGATTTATAAATTCCTACATTTGAAAGAGGAGCCATGCCAAGATTAAAATACTTAAAGCCATTATCTTGAGCATAAATAAACAAGTTTAAAAATAAATAATCCATCATGGAATTAACATTCATATCCGTATCATAACGCATAAGGTCAATTGTCATGATATTTTCGTCGTAATTTGGCATAATACTAGTAAAGGCTGTTATTTCTTGATTTTGATCAAGGACTAAGGCAAGACTTGACTTGTTCAAATAATCTCTGTCGAAAAATCCCATGGTAAAGCCCTTTTCTTCACGTCCCTTAAGCCACTTATCTGAAATTATCTCTAATCTATCTAAAGTTTTTTCATCATAAGGAGGATTTACAATCTTAAACTCATATCCATCCTTTTCAAACCTATTTAAAATATTTCTAAGACTTGACTTTTTCCTTCCAGCTAAGCTAAATTCATCCAGATCTAAGAAGGCATTTTCACCAAACTTCATAAAGTCATATCCATAATCATGGAGCATAAGAGTAAAATCTCTTCTAACTTCATAAAAAATTGGATTTAATGATAAAACTTGGCATTTATTTATAAAATCATTTAGGCCTTCCTCAAGATATTCACTTTTTCCAATTGGCTCTCCCATTACAATTATCTTATTATTTACAATTTGGTAGGTAAAGGCTAAGACTTTTCTATTTTCTTTTTCATAATAATAGATGTATTTATCACCCAAAAGGCCAAGACCTGCTGAAGTTGATGAATTCTCATTATTAGCTGATAAAAATTCCTTATATGCATCCAAATCTGGTTCGACTAAGAAATCGTCATGACCTTTCATAAACTTTAGCAAAATCCTTAAAACCAATCCCATAGCTAAAAAGGTAAGGGTAAAGAATATAGATTTATAAGCAATAGGAAAATTTGTCAGTGGCCTTGCGGCAAAGGTGTTTTTAAAATACATAATGACCCAAAAACCGCCAAGGACCAAATCAATCAAGATTTCTTCAAAACTGTATATAAAACTTTTTTTGACTATGACATCCCTAGTATAGTATGCAGTCAATCCGATTATCCCGAGTGGTATCAGAGCAATTAAGGTCTCTCCTACTAGATACAAATATATTCCTGTAAACCCTAACAAAGGATAAAGGATTTTTAGAGATTTTTCCTGCCTAGAAAATGAAAACCTAGAAACAACTATAAATAAAAATCCTATCATAAGCTCGACGAAGGACCTTATAAGTCCGACTGTTACAAAAGAAAATTCGTTAAAAGGAAAATACTCTAAATATTCGCTAAAATCGGCACTTAATATAAAAGCAAGTCCATAAAATCCAATAAAGGCTGAGTTTATCTTTTGTATAGCTTCCTTGAAAAGTCTGGCTGCAGTTTCTCCGTAGGTGTCTTTTATTTTTATAAATACATCTTTAAAGTTTAAAAATACCTTAATGAATAATCCTGAAAGAGCAAAACCAATTATAAGTCTTAAATAAATATTTAATGTAGACTTGGCCAAATAATATAACGAAAATATTATTAATATCAAAATCAAAATATTAATTAAACTTTGCCTGTATTCTTTAATTTTTTTCATATTTTTCCTTTCATAAAATCATAAACCAATTTATTAAAAATTTCTGGAGCAGTTCTTGCCAACCTGTGTCCTTGGTTTTTAAGAATAACTAGTTTTGACCCATCGACATTTTTGGCAATCTTTTTTATATGGGAAATCCTAATTAAATCTCGAGAACCAGCTATAATTAATGTATCATTTTCAATATTTCTTAGGTCATCTATATCAATTTTTAAGTCGGATAATAAAAGTCTTGCCACCCTCTTATTTCTCCTAAAAAATGGTAAAATTGTCCAAAATATATTTTCTAAAACCATAAGGACCTTAGCAGGAAAAGTAATCCCCTTAAACCTTGCATTTGGTGCATTAAGAATCATCTTATTTACGTAATTCGGATAGAGTTTATGAAATATCAAACATAAATTTGCCCCATCAGAAAAACCCAATAAACTAGCTTTTTTTATGCCAAGTTTATCATATACTTCCTTAAGGTCATTGGCTAAGAGTTCAAAATTCAACTTGCTTTTTTCATTAGTCGAAAATCCATGGTCTCTAAAATCAATCAGTATTAGATGAAAATACCTTGATAAATAACCTATCTGGTATTCAAAATAAGTCATATCACCATCATTTCCATGGAGAAGAAACAAATCATCACCCTGACCATATTCCTTATAATATATCCTTGTCTTATCCCTTAGAATTATCTCGTTTTCCATAAGAACTCCTCACCTATATTATATCCTATTATTTAGTAAAGTAATAAATAAATGAATATATTTTAAAAAATTGTATGATAAAATTAGGAGGAATATATGAGTTCTAAAATTACACATAATAACAATAATAAAATTCAATTCGCCTTTAAAAACCAAATTGAAAACAAATATTTTAAGGCTAATAAAGGTGAAATTTTTGCAAATGACGGAGTAATCTTACTTGGTCTTGGAGATGAAGATAAGCTTAATAAAGAAATTTTTAAGGAAGCTATCTGCACACTTGGTAAATTTCTTAAGGATAAAGACCTTAATGAAATTTCTATAAATGAAAATCCAACAAAGCTTGATGATAGAACATTTGCCTTAAGTCTAGTTGAAGCATTAGTAGTTTCTGCTTATGACTTTAACTTTTATAAGTCAGATAAAAAGGAAAATAAATTTGTTAATGTAAATTTTGACGAAAAATTAAACAGCTATGACAAAGAAATCGATGAACTTATCAAGGTTCTTGATGGACAATTTTTGGCAAGAGACCTTGTAAACCTTAGATCAAATGATATTTACCCAGAAAGTCTAGCCCAAAAAGCTAAGGAAAATCTTTCAGGACTTGGTGTAGATGTTAAAGTTTACAATAAGGATCAAATCCTTGATATGGGTCTTACTGCTTTTTATGAAGTAGCAAAAGGTTCGGATAAGGAACCTAAATTTATTGTTATGGAATACCTCAAAGGTGAACCTGGAAAAGCTCCTCTTGCCCTTGTTGGCAAAGGCCTAACCTATGACGCTGGTGGATATTCTATAAAAACATCAAAGGGAATGAAGACTATGCACACCGATATGGGTGGGGCAGGATCTGTGATTGGCGCCATGAATGCAATAGCCCTTAATGAACTAAAAGTCAATGTGGTTGCTATTGTTGCATCCTGTGAAAACCTAATTTCGGGAAGAGCCTATAAACCTGGTGATATTATAAAGGCCCGCAATGGCATGACAATTGACGTTGATAATACTGATGCTGAAGGAAGAATTACCCTCGCTGATGCTGTAAACTACGCAGCTACAGAATATAAACCAGCTATGATTGTTGATCTAGCAACCCTAACAGGCGCAGCCCTAGGTGCCCTTGGAGAAACATACACAGCCTCTATTACCAATGATGAAGATGCCTTCAGAAAAATCCTTAAGGCGAGCAAGAAAATGGATGAAAAAATTTGGCTTTTACCAAACGATCCATTCTATAAAACTTATAACGAATCAGATGATGCTGATGTTAAAAACTCTGGTGGACCACTTGCTGGTTCAATAACTGCTGGTCAATTTATAGAAAACTTTGTGGAAGGTTATCCTTGGGTTCACTTAGATATAGCAGGAACCGCTCATTTATCTGCACCACAAGGTATAAATGGCAAGGGTGCAACAGGTGTCCACGTAAAAACCCTTTATGAACTAGCCAAAGAATTTTAATAAATAAAAAATAAGCCCTCCTTACTTTTATAAAGTGACCCCACAAAGTTGGACCTAATACCAGAGTTAGAACTAAACTAGCTCTGGTATTTCTTTGTTCTTTCCT